>NZ_CAXAVM010000029.1:0-47841 GCF_963972345.1 uncultured Gimesia sp.
CTACGACACACCCTGTCGGGCAGAGGGAACCGAATCTCTGGGGAATTTACGACATGCATGGCAATACCTATGAATGGTGTCAGGACTGGTATGAAGTCTATTCGGCTGATCCTGTTACCGATCCCAAAGGGCCCCGTACAGGAGATCATCGCACCATCCGGGGAGGTGGATTCAGTAATGCTCCTGAATATTTGCAATCAGCAAGGCGTTCTTCAGTCAGTCCTGAGTTCAGCAGACATTCCTATGGTTTTCGCGTTGTACGTGATATTGCTTCGCCTTAGATGAGACAGCAAAAATGGACCGCTTTGAGTCAGGTTCTTAATATCTGTATCATCCCAGAGTATTATCGCTCCGCGTTCAATGTGCATACCGTCGTACCGTGAAACCCCAATAGAGGGTGGAGACGACCAGAAACAGGGCGCTGATGATACAGACGCCGGACCAGCCGTAATGCGTCCAGCTCCAGACGCTGCCCGCGGCACCCAGTGATCCGCCGGCGAAGTAGGTGACGATGTAGATCGTTCCCAGGCGATTGCGTTCTTCCGGGGCCAGGCTGTAAATTCGCGACTGATTGCCCACATGAACCGCCTGGATGCCGAGGTCCATCACGACGACGCCGATTCCCAGCCCGATCAGGGTTTCTCCCCAGAGATAAAAGATGCCGAATGAGGAGAGGGTGAAGAGTTGAAACAGACCGATAATTGGGCGGGCGCCGAACCGGTCTGCCAGGCGTCCAATCAGCCCGGCGGTGATGGCGCCGCCGATGGCCAGCAGTCCCAGCATGCCGGCAATGTCGCTGCCGTAATTCAACGGGGGGCGTTCGAGGCGAAAGGCGAGCGTCATCCAGAAGGCACAGAACGCGGCCATACTCATGCTGCCGAACAGACACGATTCCCGCAGCACCGGTTCCGAGCGGAAGATTTTCCACATCGAGGTCAGCAACCGAAAGTATCCCATGCGGATCTGTGGCTGTGTACCAGGCAGAAAACGCCAGAGCAAAGCGAACAGGCAGACGAGCATGCCCGCGGCGAGGAAATAAATGGACTGCCAGTCGATCAGCTTTCCCAGGAACCCGCTGATGGTGCGGCAGAGCAGCAGACCCGTTAAAAGTCCACCCACCACAGTGCCGACGACCTGACCGCGTTGTTCCGGGCTGGCCAGACTGGCGGCGAGGGAAATTGTCATGTGCGTGCCTGTAGTTGCCAGTCCCAGAGCGAGGCAGGCGATCGAAAGCGAAACGACGCCGTGAGCCGTGCCGACCTGCAGCAGTGCGCAGATCGAGAGAAAGACCGAAATCAGGATCAGGGGACGGCGGTTGAAGATATCGCCCAGAGGCAGAATCAGCAGCATGCCCACGGACTGGCCGATCAGACTCAAAGTAGCGGCGCTGCCGACTTCCCCTTCGGTCAGTCCCAGGTCAATGGCGATCAACCCCAGCAGAGGCTGCATGTAGTACATGTTGCCGACCACCATGCCGACCGTGGTCGCCAGAAGCAGCGTCATGCTATTACTTAAGCGTTCGGCGGGAAGAGCGGAAGGTTCCTCGCCATCAGTCTCGGCAGGCGGGTTCTCCTGTGGAGTTGTTTTTGTCATCACACGTCGTATCTATCTGAAAAGCGGTCTTTCAGCAGGGCGCTTAATTAAGTGAAGAATCTGATCCGGAACCGGGGGGCGTCTCGAATGAAGGACACCTGCGCCTGTTCCAGGTTCAGTGTCAGCCGGCGGAAGCAGATGTTTACGAAATCAACTTCCGAGCCTGTATTGGCGTCAGTGAAGATTGTTTCAGATCAGACGGTTTCGTGCCAGTCTGGGCTGGTGGATGATTCGTCTGGTCGGCTGAAATTTTGTAATCAGGACCAGTGATAAAAAGAAGAGTGTCTGTGGCCTGCAACGTCCGGTATGATGGTCCACTATATTTCGAAACTCAGTGCTACCTTTAGACTGGATAAGTCATTCCTTAAACCAAAGGAATTCTTATATTGAGTTGCTGTCACATCTTCATCATAGTCCGGAAACGGAGGCAAAGCCGTTTTTTTTGGTATGCTGAATCCGCTGCCCATTTGAAGATCACATCCGCCGTGTGCCGCTCGTTGGTCAGGGCCGCTGCCGCCCGAGCGATCATCGTTGAAAACGAAACGCTGAATGTCTGCTACCAGCCAGCCGATCAGGACGCCGATTACACCATCGGCCTTGTGAAGAATGGTGACTGGACGCTGATCATCGGAAATGCCGTCGTTCTGCTGTTTTTTTAGCTCTACGGACGTTTGCTGGATCATTCCAAACACGGTCGTTTGTAAATATCTCCCCAAACGCATCTTGACACTCCGGCCCCGAATCGCCAAAGTCATGTCATCGAAAATGCGTTCCAAAATACAGGTTCCCGTAAAAGGGCAGAGGGATGAAGTCGGCTGAACTGTATGCTGCGAAACGAACCACTCCGGCGGAAGCAGTCGCTGCGATTGCCGAGGGAGAAACGGTTTCCGCCGGGATGGCCATCGGTCAGCCCCCCGCATTACTCGCTGCTTTAGGGCAGCGGCTGCGTACCGATGATCTGTCGTCGATCCGCTTTTACTATAAAATCGGCATGCAGCCCATCAGCGAGGCACTCCTGGTGAAAGGCGTCCGTGAAAAAATTGATCCGCACTGTTTCTTTCTCAGCAGCACCGAACACCAGATCATAAAAGATCAGACGCAGTCCGGGCACAAGGTCATGAGTTTTGTTCCCGTCCATTTCAGCGATCTCCCCCGGCTGTTTCGGGAAGTCATCGACCTCGACACCTTTCTGGTGACCGTCAGCCCCATGGACCGGGGCGGCTATTTCTCGTTGGGAACCAATAACGATTTCGCATCCACGGCTGCCCGGCACTGTAAGCGGCTGATTGTCGAGGTCAACGAAAACATGCCCCGCGTGTTTGGTCAGTCGCAGATTCACATCAGCGAAGTGACTTCCATTGTAGAGAACACAGTCCCGCTCATCGAAGCCGGCGTCGCGGAAACCTCTGAAGCAGGGCGCGCGATCGGCGCGCTGATTTCCCCGCTGGTCCCCAATGGCGCTACCATCCAGCTGGGCATCGGCCGTGTTCCCTCTGGCGTCGCTGAGGCGCTGAGCAACCACGAGGACCTGGGCATCCATACCGAACTTTTCTCTCCCAGCATGGCCGATCTGATCCGCAAAGGAGTCATCAACGGGAGCAAAAAGACATTGCATCCGTTCAAGCATGTCTTCACCGTCGCCTTCGGCACCGAAGATTCGTATGCCTTCATGAACGACAATGCCGCCTTTGAGAGTTACCCTTCCTCTTACGTGAATGATATTCGCGTCATCTCGCAGCACGACAACTTCATCTCAATCAACACAGCCATCGAGGTGGACCTGTACGGGCAGGTGAATGCCGAATTCATCGGCGAGCACGAATACAGCGGGTCCGGTGGACAATATGATTTTGTCAAAGGAGCCTCGCTCTCGAAGGGGGGCAAATCGATCATCGCGTTGCAGTCCACGGCTCGTCAGAGGACGCTCTCTACGATTGTTCCCCGCGTCGCCATGGTCACCGACCCGCGGATGGATGTCGAATACATCTGCACCGAGCAGGGAATCGTCAATCTCCGCGGGAAGTCAACCAAGGAACGGGCCGAGGCTCTGATCAGCATTGCCCATCCTGATTTTCGCGATGAACTGACGGCAGCCGCCAAACGTGTGACTCTGATTTAAGGGATACCATGTCATATATCTCCACCGACTGCGACGGGCGTGTTGGCACGATCGCCTTTAACAATTATCAGAAGCGGAATGCGCTGAGTGCCGGCCTGATTGATGAAGTCCTCTCGGCTCTGAACAACATGCAGCAGGATGGGACCCGCATTGTGGTCCTGCGGGCCGCGACTTTTGAAAAGGTCTGGTCTGCTGGACATGACGTGGACGAACTGCCGCAGGCAGACACCGATCCACTGCCGTATAACGACCCGCTCGAAAAGCTGCTGCGAGCGGTAAGAAGTTTTCCCTCCCCCATCATCGCCATGGTGCACGGCTCAGTCTGGGGCGGTGCCTGTGATCTGATCGTCAACTGCGACCTGGTTCTGGCGGATGAAACCTGCGCCTTCGCAATCACCCCAGCCAAGCTGGGGCTGCCTTTCAATGCGTCCGGATTCCAGAGTTTCCTCTCCCGGCTGCCGCTCAATATCGTAAAAGAAATGTTCTTCACGGCTGATCTGCTCAGTGCGGAACGGGCTGAACAGGCCGGGCTGGTCAATCAGTTGATCCCACAAGCGGAACTGGAAAGCCGTACGTACGAACTGGCACGCACCATCGCCTCCCGTTCGGCGGCTTCCATCGCGATCGCCAAGACGACCCTCAATCTGCTCAGTCAAGCTACGCCTCTCAATGCTTCTCAGTTTGAATACATTCATGGTCTGCGGCGGCAGGTCTATTACGGCCCAGACTATCATGAGGGCATCCGGGCTTTTTTAGAGAAGCGGACGCCGGAATTCCACGTTCATCCAAATCTGCAAGATCTTACCTGACTACGGAGACCAGCTTAGAGGCAGCCATCAGATTTCCCAGCGAACTAAGTCGGATGCCCTGCATCATCCGGAAGTCAGGTTGGCGGCATCATTTCCTGCAGCAGCATGAGGTGTGAAACTTTTCGGCAGGAAACTGAAATACACCTGACATTTTTCATTAGCCTTAAGGGTTTCGTCTGCCTGAATTCTGATTCTGGACGATGGTTCAGGTGTCTGTTAAAATACTGCTGCGTTTCGGTTTGAACTCTGTGTCGGGAGTCAGATAAATAATGAGTGATGGTTTTAATCCGTATCACAAGTGGTTAGGAATTCCCGTCGAGAAGTGTCCGCCGACCTATTACGATTTGTTACAGATCGCAGTCGACGAACGGGATCGGGATGTAATCCTGATGGCAGTCGAGCGTCAGAAAACGCATCTGCAACAGTTCCGGGTAGGCAAACAGGCCAAACAGGCGGATCGACTCATCTATGAACTGGATGAGGCCGAGTTGACTCTGCTGAACCGAGAGATGCGCGAAGAATATGATCAGCGCGTTTTGCCTGCTTTGAATCGGAGAAACAGAAACCGATCAGTGACCAGCCCCGGCTTTAATGGGAATCAGGCATCGGTAGGAGAAGGCTCGGGACTGTTACGACGATATAGCGGCATTGTTTCAATTCTGGCAGTCAGTTTCTCGATCATGGCGGCATCGGTGTATCTGAGCCCCTGGAAAAAAGTGGATTTACAAGAACCACGCCCCCTCGAAGCGGGAGGAAAGAAACCGGGGCTGCCACTGGTTGCGAAAGCTGCTGGAGACAGAGAAGCGAAGCTCGAAAAAATGCCCGATAGCACGTCGCGTCCTGCATTGCTTATCAGTCCCTTTACACAACAGGAAGCCGCGGGACGTCAGCAGGAATGGGCTGGTTATCTGAAGCAGGATCTGCTGGAAGAGAGCAGTCTCGGATTCAGGCTGGTTTTGATTCCCCCCGGGGAATTCAAGATGGGAAATACAGAAACGGAAGTGAATCAGGTATTGCAGGTTTTTGCCAGAAATAACATAACGGTATCTGATGCTCACCAGGAAAGAATCAACAGCGGTATGCCTCAGCATGAAGTGCAGATCAGTAAACCATTCAGGATGAGTCAGCAGGAAGTCACGCAATCACAGTTTCGTGAATTTATTGAATCAACAGGCTATCAGACTGATGCGCAGAAGGATGGCAAAGGGGGTTACGCTTTCATTAACGGCAAACTGGTTCAGGCTCCTGATGTGAACTGGCAAACCGATTATCGATTGCAGCAGCCTGATGTCGCCCCGGTGGTAAATGTTTCTTTTAACGATGCGAGTGCCTTTTGCGACTGGCTTTCAGAAAAAGAGGGCAAAAAGTACCGCTTGCCCACGGAGGCCGAGTGGGAATATGCATGTCGCGCCGGGACCACGACAATGTTCAGTTTTGGTGATGCTCTGACCGATGCGGATTCCGAGGCCGTTAAGGAATTTGCCTGGTTTACACTGAATACGATCGATGAGGGAAAGTATTATCCGCAACCAGTGATGACCAGAAAGCCCAATCCGTTTGGTCTATTTGATATGCATGGCAACGTCTATGAATGGTGTCAGGACTTGTATGATAAAGAATATTACAGCAGCCTGGCCGGTAAAAAAACGGTTGATCCCTCCGGAACTGTTGAGTCTGGCTCATCACATCTCATTCGAGGAGGATGCTGGTCCCGCGGGGCGATGGATATACGTTCTGGCTATCGCGACTGGTTGTTTAATTCCAGTCGTAATCTGAATGTCGGTTTTCGCGTTGTAAGTGAAGTGAATTGAGCTGATATTAATCAGTGAATTAAAAATCATCAATTAAAATTCTGCTAAGTACTAAAGGTCTTCACCAAAACCCTCATTCATGATCGCCAACTCTACTTTGACACGGTGTATCAGGTGCAGGATCATGACGAGCGTAATCAGCATGCTCAGTACCAGTACGATAGCCAGAGGGCTCGCGTCAGGTGAGCCTTCCATCGCGAGGGTGAGTAAGAAGGTGACAGCCATGATGGCGACGTAGGCCAGCCGGCGATTTTCCGCTCGCCTGGCCAGGTCCGGTCGTTCTTTTGAGAGTGCAAATTCGCAAATCCCGCCGAGTAGTTGCCAGATCATGGCACAGCTCGTCACCTGCCTCACAAAATTAAAGAGTATCGCAAAACTACCGTCAATGGCGAAATGAATCAGCCAGAGCACGGCGAGGATCAGACACAGCGTTTGCGCCGTCAGGAAGCGAGGCGACAACGATGCGAGGCCATAACAGCCTGCTGCCATAATAAGATAGCCGACACCATCGGGCAGCAGGTCAAAGCCATTGAACGAAAAGTCGAGAATGACAATGAGCAGGCCCCAGAATATTTGTCTTAAACGATTTGCCATGGTCTGGACCTCAATTCGTATAAGGCACGGTCCCTGTTTTCGGGTCAACCTGGTAGCCGAATTTAGCAATGTACTTGTTTCCGGGTAGAAACTGATCACCCTGGGCGGCCAGTTTTTTGTTGAGCAGGGCATCAAGTTCGGCCTGGACCGTGGCGGCTGTTGGTTCGTTGCAGAGGTTTCGCTGCTGAAAGGGATCGGCGTGGTTGTCGTACAGCAGCCAGGGACCTTTGAGATCGCGGACGTAGGTGTATCGCGTGGTTCGCAGGCCCCGGTATTCCTTTCCGCCTCGACTCCGCTGCCATTCACCGAAGGGAGAGGGGCAGGTGATGACGGTTGCGCCGTCCGAGGGACTTTCGCCGCCGCGCAGATAACCGCTGAAGTCCAGGCCTTCAACGCTGGCGGGAATTTTGACTTCGCACAGACCCAGCAGCGTGGGCATCAGATCTTCGGAGTTGATGGGGGGATCAACCGTGCGGCCTTGAGCGTGCTCTGCTCCATTCAAACGGAACAGCATCGGCACCCGCAGCGATTCATCCCAGGGTTTCTGTTTGCGGATCTGTCCGTGGGAATGCAGCATGTCGCCGTGATCGGAGGTGAAGACGACGATCGTGTTGTGATCGACGCCGGTCTCTTTCAACGTTGCCAGCAGATCGCCGACGCAGTCATCCAGTGCACTGCAGTGGGCGTAGTAACCGGCGAGTTCTTTTTTCGCGGCTGCCTGCTGGTCTTTCGGTACATTGGGACGCAGCCGGATGTTCTGAGGCTCATACATGCTCTGGTATTCCGGGGGAGCCGTGTGATAGGGATTGTGTGGCGAACCGTATGACATAACCAGCAGGAATGGCTGACCCGCTTTCGACTGGGTTCTGATAAACTGCCGGGCGACGCGCGTCTGGGCGAAGGCATCGTAGCCTTCCCAGGTCTTTCGCTCGGGCGAGTCGGCATAGTAGAAGGAATTGTTGTAGTTGTGCGTGCATTCCAGGGCCCGCCAGAATTCAAATCCCTGTCGACGTTCCCGCGGCGTGAACGCGGTACGCCCCCGACCATCGAGGTGCCACTTCCCGATGAACCCAGTTTCATAGCCGGCTTGATCCATGACCTCGGCAATCGTGACGGATTTGGCCGGCAGCTGCACATCGTTCAGAAACACACCGTGCGTCAACGGTCGTTGCCCGGTCATCAGCGAACCCCGAAAGGGACAGCAGACGGGACAGCCGGAAACCGCGTTCTTAAAGTTAACGCTGCTTCGTGCCAGTTCATCGATGTTTGGCGTTTTGACCTGCTCATTTCCCGCATAGCCGATCGACTGCGCCCGCCACTGGTCGGTGAGGATGAATAAAATATTCGGCTGTTGCTTTTCCGCCTGAACCCGGGCCGGAGTCATCACAAAGCAGAGTAACAATAAAACAGAAATACGAATCAGCATGGCGAGCGTCCTGATTAAATCCGTCGCACCCGCGATGCAGGCTCGACTGGTCTCTTGAATGATCAATGCGAAATCTCAATTATCCGGTAGAGACTGTACTGCTTGCAACGGCAACGGCATAAACCGATTTAGAACGAGGCATTCGGATGTGTCTCTTATGACCCCCTCGCAGACAAAAGAATTCGAGAAAACAAAGACTTCCGCTACGCCCGAAGGTTTACAGTGGGTGAAAAAAAGAGCGAGGAACAGAAGTGACGGGTGATTGTTTCCAAAGCCCGCAAAACAATCAATGTGAGGCCAGGTGAATGGAATGCAGCGACCGGCTGGACTCACTATTAATGCGAGATCATCAAAGGGTCTCCGCAGAATAGAGATTATGCCTCAGTCGTTATACAGAACCCGCTGGAATACCCTGGCGACCTGAAGACCAGTTATTCCACAGAAGAAAATCGCGAGGTTTAAGTTTCCCATTCTATTTCAAAACGTGTGGGTCAAGCCAGACGGCATTGGCTCCGTAAGCTTGACCCGGTGATTCGGTTCGAATTTCCAGTTTGTTTATATTCCTGACAGAAACATTACAGAAAACCACTTCCCCTCGAACGCGGATGAGCGGTGATTTCCAGAGTACCCTGTCATCTCCGAACACAGTAAATGTGACTGAACGGCGAACTTCAGATGTATGATCCATGAGGGCCACGCCGGTCACAAAGGTTTTATATTGACCATCTAACTGAAAACGCACGCGTGCAAAACCATTATTGGGTGGATGTAATCCCAGTCCATTGGGAAACTCAATCTGATTGACGGTAAACATCCCCTGACTATTTCCACTCTCTCCATTTTTTCCGAAAGGCCACGGACCGGGAAGCACATCCTGTTCTTCCATGTGATTCAGATACCGGAGGGGCATCTCGTTTAACTTCTCATTAATCACCGTTCGACCTGCGCCGATTGAGTGAGGCCACGCCTGGCTATACAGGTCATAAGCGTGCATTTCCAGTTCCTGCTTCCTCAGACCTTTCTCTTGATCAGCCAGCTGATACCAGCCATTGGCCACCATCAGCAGCGCACCTGCATCCTGGGAATTCGCGATTTCCTGCTTTGCCAGGGTTCGATATTCCGCATCATCTCCCCTGGCGAGCCAGAACAGTCCCTCTTTCCAGTTATTCAATTTTAAGGCGACAAACTTTCCATAGAGAGACGCTGCGTTCGCGTCGTTCGGATTCTCTTGCAGATTTTTATGGAATTTTTCCACGCTGCGATATTCGCGCGCCAGGATCGTACTGTTTTGTTTTAAAGTGTTCGCCAGTGTGAAGGCGTGATTGTTACCCGAAGACTTCCCGATTTTGACGGCGAGCGCGGCGACCTTCACTGCGGCCGTATAATCGCCGGCATTGATCGCAGCCTGACTGGCGTCGATCGCGTCAAACGCGACTTCTTTCAAGGTGCCTTTGGAAGGAGCCGATTTGGCTTCCTGTAACAGCTGCTTGTATTTCTCATCGAAATCGATGTTCTCGGCAGGGGGAAACGCCTGCAAATCCTGAGTCCCGCCTGGAAGGAGCAAGACAAACAGGAGAACAAAAAATGCGTAAATAAGAAACTGACTTCTAAGCGGCAACATGACTCAATCCAATCGCGTGTTTTTTTGAACGCCTGCGTAAATAGACAGAAATACAGTTCCTATCCTAAGTGAACCCTTCCGCTATTCCAAGTATTCTCTCAACGGTTTCCGCCGGAATTTCCCATTTGAGTTGCCATTTCTAGCTGGTATCATAGTGCGAATGCTCGAACCACAGGTCACATCGCTGCCTGATGCGAAGTCTCTGGAGAATCCTATGTACGGTTACCGAATGATCCCGGAAAAGTGAGTACAACAACATGTTGTTTATCATGACATTTTCAATTTTGTTAGTGGGACTCTACTATATGACGCTCGTGCTGTCGTACCGCATGGGAGTCTTCGGGATGGTCTTATCGCACATCCTGATCGGGATCTACTTTCTATTTGGCTGGGGTGTTGAGACATTCATTTATGGCAACTATGAACCCATACATGTAGTAGGCATTCTAATCAATGCTTTCATTGCCAACCTCTTACTTATTCCCTTTGCTGTGTTCGCAATCTGGACGGGTAGAAATTATCGGGGTGCTAATAAGGGGTCAGGACTCTTATTTATTGAGTCCTGACCCCTTATTAGCTTTCAACTGATGCCGATGCGATGAAAAAAGGGGCCATGGAGTCATTGCCTGCCATTTACAGCGATCCCGAAAAAACCAGGCTCACAGCAGACGTCTCAAAGGCGGGCGAGCAAGGGACAGAAATCAACTTTGATTTGAAAGCGAAATAACTTGACCAGGCTGCGATCGTATTTCATCAATCAATGATCCAGGCGAAAGGGAACGTGTTCGGCGCGAATCAAATCGGGTTCGCCCCACACTGCGAGGTTATGTAACGGGTTGGATTCAGGATGGGGAATCGTCTGCAAGCCAAGTGTGACGATGTCGGTTTCAGGCAGGGAAACATCGATCACTTCAGGTTTGTCGGCTGGCGTCAGGAATTTCGTTTTCGCCGTTACGACACCATTGACGATGATCGCAAATGCGACTTTCCCCGAGGCGCCGGCGGTCGGATGCAAACCGACTCGACAGGTGAGGCGATCAAATACGCTCCCCGGGCCGATTTTATAATTCAGCGTGTAAGGCGTCCCCATTCCGATACCGTGCGAGATGGTGGTTTCGGTTTCCGGTTCACTGGCGAAGGCGAGGGGATGTAATTTGCGTCCGGCATCCAAAGACTGATTAATCAGAAAAGGAGTCACATAATACGGATGAGAAATCATCTGCATTTTGGTATCCGGTTCCCAGGCGGTAAGAGGCTGGGTTTTCAGCGCTTCCACTTCCTCGATGGCAAAACGCTTTTCCTGCAGACAAAACAGGTTATATAAAATGTCGGCCACATGTTTCGCGTTATACAGGGCTGCGGTTTGCCGATGCAGATCTGCCTGGTCAGCGTTTCCGGCGATCTCTGCCTGAACGAGCGGAATAATCAAGGCAGCCGCATGCGCCCGCAGCAATCGCTGATGTTGATAAATACGGGCCGCTGCCTCGGGAATGGTGGTCCCCAGCAATTGAGGACGATATGGTTCTTCAGGGAGGGTGTATTTGCCAATATCGGCGATCCCCCCATAGCCGAACAGATAGTTTTTGTTGGCCAGGCCAGCCGTCGGAGGCAATAAACGGCGTAACGTCGCTTCGTTAATCGGACTGCTGTGCGCACAAGGGCAACCGGGATCTTCGTTCCAATGGCACAAGACGCCCAGGAATTTCATCGCTTCATCGGTTTCGTTGCGGGCGAGATGGTCGAGGGTCTGCTGGATGTACCACTGCATGTCCGGCAGACTCGCTTCAATACTCCCCACATCATGCAGGCTCAATCGCGCCGGTGGCAAACAGTATTTATCCAGGTGAGGTGATTTTCCACCAGCGTGAGCATCCTGCAGAGAGGTGTAATCGGATTGCAGGTGTTGCCAGTCTTCCGGGCGTAACAACTTTTTTTGCCACGCAGGTAATTGTGACACTGCCCAGGTTCGGATCAGTTTATGTCCCCGTCCCCAACCCCAGCTTTTCTGCAGCGAAACGTCAGTCAGCAAAAGGGGGAAGACCAACAGTAAACTTATAACGCCGCGATATCTATTCTGACGCACAGACGAATTAGTGAGAAAGTGAAACATGCATCGACTCCCGGGCTTTACTGCCAATCGCTGTGAAAAACAGACGTTGCTGGAGGGCTGGACGGCTCCCTTCGTTCGCGCCTCGCAGCAGCTTTTATTTTCAAACAGAGATTGACAGTCAGTAAAGATCAAAATGAAGCTGGTCTCGATTGAGGTGAATCTGTATAAAAACGGTACATCGTCGCGTCAGGGGATCTCAAAATCAGCAATGAGTGGACCAGTCCCCGCTTCCATCTGGATCGTGAGGCCTGAGGTTTGTGGGTCGGCGAATTTCTCGGGAACCCGTTCACTCACAATTGCTACATGATAATTCCCCGCCTTGATCGAATCCATGCTATAACTTCCATTCGCGTCGATTTCAGCGACTATTACTACCGCATCGCTGCTGTGAAGTTCGACTCTTCCGGCGGTCACCGGTTGGCCACTGCGAACCACCGTGCCACCAATCACACCGCTCAAAGCGGGTTCGCTGGAAAAGCATCCCCCGTTGAGCAAACAGAGTAGTAACAGCCCGGTCTGCGGCCAGCGAAACGATCTCCCGATCGGTTGCGGGTTGCGGTTTGTATGTAAGAATTGATACTTCATGTTTTAAACTGTGTCCTGATAATATTGTGACGACTCCAGAACGACTAAACCGATTGAGAGACGCTGAAGTAAAATGTAATGCACTCTAGAAATCACCCAGAACCTGGCCATCGCCGATTGATGCCAGATTCTGCTGAGTAGGAAGGTGAATGTTTTCGCTCAGAAATCGCACAGAGCCATCACCCATCACAGCCTGACAGCCTCCGGTGTGATAGCTGCCAGGTGTACTTCGTCCTGGCCCCTCATTGTGAGTTGTGCACGCCGACTGATTGATACGAAATGATCTGGGTAACAGAAACGTGTATCGCGTGAACTGGCTCCAGTAAGGTCCAAATTCAGGACTGATCCAACTCGCGGCGGCCGCGTTCGAACATTGAAAACTGTTCCATTTTTTCATCCGCGATTCCATCATCAGAATCGTATTGCTGGTTCCATCAGTGATGTCTCGAATGCGTGCTGCCCCGTTGTTTCCGAACGAACATTTTGTTACGCCCGCGGTTTCGCCATACGTATTCTGGCTTTCTGTCTGGGTATGACTGATAAAGCCATAACTGGTCCGCTGATTATTCTGACAGTTGTAATGCCTGGAAGTGCTGGTGTTCGTCCGTGTGAATGTAAATGACCCATAACCGGATCCGCCGTTAGAACCGAAGTCACTGGGGCAGCGAAAATTCGGCACATGTTGATCGGTGATCACTTTGCCGGAGGCGTCGGTTTGCACGCCACCGCCTCCAATGGCTGCTGTATCGGCGGTACCGGTCGCCCGACTGAAATTGATGCTGTTGTATAATGCCGTCTGTTCCACGTAGGGGAGCAGCATCAAATGCCCGGTATGGTTGCGGATTTGATCAGCCGGAATCCAGGCAGAAAAACTGCCTGTCCCCGGATTAATGTTACCCGGCGGAAAAATCCCATGGGTACTGTGATAGTTATTTAACGCCAGGCCGAGTTGCTTCAGATTATTTTTGCAGGCAGACCGTCGTGCCGCTTCGCGCGCCTGCTGAACGGCCGGCAGCAGCAACGCAATCAGAATGGCAATGATGGCGATGACTACCAGTAGTTCAATTAAAGTAAACCCGGAGGACCTTGTCGGCTTGTCGCGTGGAGAGATCATTTCGCTAGAGCTTTCTGTTATTTGTGGGTTGCAGGTGTGAGTAGCAGGTACTTGAGGCAGGTGGCCGCTGCAGTCGCAGAGCTCATTGTTGAGGAGTGAGTTTACGCGTACGACATTAAGATAGAATTAGCAAACCGCAAACTTTGTGAAATAGACGGGGGGCCATCCGCGACAGCAAAAATGGACGGGGCATATCGTGTGAATGGACACAGAACAAACGGCGGTGAGGGTGGGCGCAGAGAGGATTTTCCTCTTCTACCAGACCTCAGACATGAACACTTGCACGCTGGATTGAACTACCCTGCATTCTTCATGTGTTCTTCTCAAATACTTCATAATTGCATGTTAAAAATTGATTAATTCATTTACCCGTCTCGCGCACGGCGGCGGTGATTGATTCAATCAACATCAGAATTTCACCCGGTTCATATTTTGGAAGTACAACATGACTCCCCTCTCATCGCAGACCGCAAGGAGGTCGCGCCTGTACCATCTACCCGTTTTTGCTGCTGTGATTTTCAGCAGCTTTGGCCTGATTGTCTCCGGCTGTTCCAGCGCTGCAGACGATCCTCTGGCCACGGTCGATGTGGCGAAGGGCGGAGCGAACGGTGACGGTGCTGTCGAAAATATTCCGGCTCCCCCCGTAGCGTCCAATGCCGTCAGTCTGAAATATCTCGGACGATATCGTCACGGTGAGCGGAAAAAATCAACGGCAGAAATCTGTGCCTTCGATACTGGCTCCAAGCGGCTGTTTGTCGTTGACGGCGAACGGGCCGCCATCGATATTCTCGACATCACCAACCCGGCTGAACCACAGTTGTTCAAGTCGGTTGATCTGACAGAGTATGGCTCCAAACCGAATTCAATCACTGCGAAAGGGGGCGTGATCGCAGCTGCTGTTGCCGCCGATCCAAAACAGGAGCCGGGCCTGGTCGTTTTTCTCTCACCTGGTGGTAAAGTGCTGAAGACCGTTCACGTGGGCTCCGAGCCGGACATGCTCACCATTTCGCCGGATGGCCACTGGTTGCTGACGGCCAACGAGGGAGAGGCGACAAAAGACTATACGAACAATCCGGAAGGAAGCGTCTCGCTCATCGACCTGAGCGGCGGCGTGGCAGCGGTGACTGATGCTTCCGTCGTTCACCTGGACTTCAAGGCGTACAACGACAAGTCAAAGTTGCCGACCGGCGTGCGCGTGTTCGGGAAGAATGCGACACCCGCCCAGGATTTCGAGCCGGAATACATCGCCGTTTCCCCCGATTCCAAAACCGCATGGGTGTCGCTGCAGGAAGCGAATGCGTTTGCCATCATCAATCTGGAAACGCAGAAACTCGTTGATCTCGTGCCACTGGGCTTCAAAGATCATTCGCTTCCTGAAAACGCCTTCCATGCCAGTAATAAAAGCAAGAGTATTCAGCTTCGCACCTGGCCGGTTAAAGGGATGTACCAGCCCGATGCCATCTACTCCTTTGAGGTCGACGGCACCGCATACGTCATTACGGCCAACGAGGGGGACCACCGTGATTTCGACGGCTTTAGTGAAAAAGCCCGCGTCGGTGATCTGAAACTCAACCCGAAAAATTTTCCCAACGCCGAAGAACTGCAAGCGCCCTCCGCGCTTGGCAAACTTATGGTCACATCCGCCAACGGCGATGACAACGGCGATGGAATCTACGAAGAACTCTATTGTTTCGGCGGACGATCATTTTCCATTCGTAATACGGAGGGCCAGCTGCTGTATGACAGCGGCAACGAATTCGAGCGGATCATAGCAGATCGTCATCCCAAATCGTTCAACGCCGATCACGAGTCGAACGACTTCGCTGACCGCAGTGATAACAAGGGACCGGAGCCGGAAGGGCTGGTCGTGGGAATGATTGAGAGCCGCCCGGTGGCCTTTATCGGTATGGAACGACACAGCGGCATCATGGTCTACGATCTCGCCGATCCCAAAAAACCGGTCTTCTGCGACTACGTCATTACACGCGACTTCGACAAATCGACGAAGAAACCCCAGGCAGGCGACCTGGGACCGGAAGGGCTGACGTTCATTCCCGCCGACGTGAGCCCGACGGACAAGCCGCTGCTCGCCGTCTCGTATGAAATCAGCGGTACAACAGCCCTGTTCGAAGTTGTCACCAACGCTGCTAAGGCCAAACCTGATCAACCGTCTGAGTAATAGAAAATAAAGAGACCACTGAATTTGATTTTCAATCGCAGCTCAACATTTTGCATTCAGCACACTGTTTTACAGAGGAAAGGTATTTTACTAATGCAGCAGAAAAGAGGAAAACACAAACGAGGCTTCACGCTCATCGAATTGCTGGTCGTCATTGCGATCATTGCCATTCTGATTGCGCTGCTGTTGCCGGCCGTTCAGCAGGCGCGCGAAGCGGCGCGCCGCTCCACCTGCAAGAATAATCTCAAGCAGCTCGGCATCGCACTGCACAACTACCACGACACTCACAGAGTCTTGCCGCCGGGCGCCCTGATGTTTGACGATGGCTCGGGCGACCCCGATCCCGACCTGGGTAACTGGGGCTGGAACACCTTCCTCCTCCCCTTCATGGACCAGGCGCCACTGTATAATCAATTGCGTCCCAACGGGGCGAACTTTCCCGCCACCGCGTCTGGCAGTCTGCTTCAGACGGTGATCCCCTCGCTGATCTGCCCCTCCGATGCCAGCGGCGGGATCAATACCTACATCGGATTCACAAATAATGAAGATGGTGTCGGGTTCGGCAAATCGAACTATCCCGGCATTAGTGGCAGCCAGGGCGTTGACGATGACGAGTGGTACGTCCGTAGCGATGATGCGGACGAGCGCGGCATCTTCAATTACAACAGCAGCACACGGATGCGTGACATCACTGACGGCACCAGTAACACGATGGCGTCGGGCGAACGGATGTGGGACGGGATTTCCATTAAAGATGATGATCCGGGCGGATCTCTCAGCAAAGGTTCGGTCTGGGCTGGACGTCCCTACGATGGCGAAAAGTACGCGACGTTACTTCGCACCAACGACTCGGACGCCTTCATCCCCAACGGTGCCAACCAGGCCAGCGCCAGCAGCCGCCACGTCGGTGGCGCACAGTTTCTGTTTTGCGATGGTGCTGTGCGGTTCATATCCGAAAATGTCAACCGCGAGACCTACAAGTTCCTGGGCAATATGTCCGACGGTGAGGTCCTCGGCGAATTCTGATCTGTAACGAACAGTCAGAACACGTGACACCCAGATGACCCCCGGCTGTTTTTGGATCAGACTCTCAGTTTACGAGTCAGTTCTGATCCGGAAATAGCCGGGCTTTGGGTACGGACGAAAAGCTGCGCACTCTCTATCGCACCGGTTTGAAATTGAACGCAACGCAGGCCGATGCAGAACAACTTACCCGCACACAGCGGCAGCCCTTGGCGCCCCTGCTGATAACGGTTCCCATCGCGACAATATTGAAGCCGCCATCAAGCATTACGATTATTCCAAACTGAATATGGCCACCTTCTTCTTCGCCGAATGTGCGGCTTACGCCCTGCCCGCACCGAAGTGAGGACATTCTTTATATCCACATCCGGAACTCATGTAAGCAGCCGCGGTTCAATGTACTATTCTGTCACCGCGTGCTAAGATGCAGTCGTGAGGATCACCGCCTTCAAGCCGGGCAGGCTCCGTGAATCAGTTCCGGAGGAAACCATCCGCGCACTCCGCTGCAACTCTCCGGTCAAACGACTGAATTCTGATCGAGAGCGCTTCCCCTGAATTGAATCAAATGAGGATCGAACGAATGAGTCTGCGTATTGTCGTTTTGCTGTTCCTGTTAATGACGTCTGAATTATCTGCCCAGGATCGCTGGCCCGGCTTTCTGGGTGCGGACGCCTCAGCCATCAAGGCCGATTCCATTCCCACCAGCTGGTCGCCTGAGAAAAACCTGGCATGGAAAACGGATATCCCCGGCTATGGTCAGTCCAGCCCGGTCATCTGGGGAGATCAGGTATATGTTACTTCGGTGGAAGGACCAGAGAAGGAAAAACTGCACGTCGTCTGCTATTCGCTGCAGTCTGGGAAGCAACTCTGGGATCATATTCAGCCTTCGACTTATCCGGAAAAAAACAGTGTGTATATCAGCCGGGCGGCTCCCACGCCGGTTCTGGATGAGAATGGCATCTACGCCTACTTTGAAAGTGGCGACATTGTTGCATTGTCGCATGCTGGGAAACTCAAGTGGGCAGTTTCCCTGACCAAACGTTACGGTGCCCCGCAGAATAAATTCGGTCTGTCTGCCTCTCCCGTTCAATGGCAGGATCGCGTGATGATTCTGATCGACGATGAAGGCCCTTCCTACCTGACCGCGGTCAGCAAGGCAGACGGCAGCGAACTATGGAAAACCGATCGCAAGAGCCGGGTGAGCTGGAGTTCCCCCATGCTCGTTCCGGTGGGCGAGACGTTCCAGGTCGTCTGCAGCTCCGCTGGTTCTATCGACGGCTATGATCCCCGGACCGGCAAACAGCTCTGGACCTGCGAAGAAGTGGGCGGCAACAACAAGACCAGCCCCCTGCCGGCTGGCAACGGGCAATTCCTGATCGGTGCTTCCCCCGGACGCGAAGGTGACAATAACGAACTGGCAAAAAAATCGAACGGCCTGTTTGAGGTCAAGCAGCTTGATCAGGCCTGGCAGCCTCAGTTCGCCTGGACCAACCCGAGCCCGGTCCCTTCCTGGGCGACTCCGATTGTCTATCGTGGAAACGCGTACTGGGTGAATCGGGTCGGCGTAGTTTACTGCCTCGACGCGACCAGCGGCAAGGAAGTTTATACCAGCCGCATCAAGGAATCCTGCTGGGCCACGCCGGTCGGGCTGGGAGATCACATTTACTTCTTCGGCAAAAACGGAGTCACCACTGTCCTGCAGGCGGGCAACGAATTCAAAGTCGTTTCGGAAAACGAACTCTGGACCGAAGACGCACCACCGGTCAACAACATTCCCACTGCCGCCGAAGAATCAGAAGAACGCCGACGTTCCGCCGCCATGTTCTCTCGCCCCACGATGTACGGCGCGGGCATTGTAAACGGCTACCTGCTTCTGAGAACCGGCAGCCAGCTGTATTGTATTCATCAGTGAATTTAAAGGGGTCAGGTCCAATATCATAGACTCCTGACCCCTTTTTTTGAATCAGGGCACCCAGAGTGCCCAGGCGGCGACCAGTAGAATGGTGCCGACGAGGGCTGTCAGCAGGCCTTTAAGACGGCGTTTCTTCAGATAAAACAGCAGGCCGAAACCGGAAACCGACATCAGAATGGTCACGACTGCAGAGACGTCGATGACCCAGCTCCACTGCAGCCCCGAGTCACGGCCTTTGTGCAGATCGTTTAATACCGAAATGACGCCGGTTGTGGTCTCGGTCAACGTGTATTGGTTCGCCGTCGGATCGATGAAAATATCAGCCGAATAGCCGGGGCTTTTGAAAACCACCATGATGTCATATTCATTGACTTCGAATTCGCGGACACGGCCTTTCAGACGGTGTTCGCTACGCAACCACTCGGCGATTCCCAGTTTGTCGACTTCGAACGGGGAGCCGGCTGACTCGGATGCTTCTGCTTCCGCACTCGGTGGACGGGCCACGATCGCGAGTTCGCTCGGCAACTTCCCTGAAGCATCACGGACCGACTGTTCGCTCGCACCGAACCAGGTCGGGTGATTGAGTGTGATGCCGGTCACCGCAAAGAAGATCAACATCGTAAATCCGAGCATGGAGATATAGATATGCAACCAGCGAAACAGAGCGGCGCTGGTTGCATACCATGATCGCTTACGCCGGTGTGGCGCGGAGGGATTGTTCATTGGAGTGATCGACTCTTACTTTGTCGCCCAGGGAATGTATTCGAATGATGCATTGCCGATTTCGGCATTCTCCTCCAGCCCCTGTTTGCTGATCGGATCGGCCCGCAGTTCGACTGGTTTGCGGATGATCTGATAGGTTCCATGTTCGCGTGCGGCCTCGATGTATAATGTGTACTTGCCGTGAGGCAGCGGTTTGCCCTGGTTGTCGGTGCCATCGAAGCGTGCCTGATATTGACCGGGGCCACGCGTTGCAGCCGAGATGGTTCCGATCAGTTCTTTGTCTTCGGCCAGTTTGCGAAAACGGTCATTCCGATACCAGCGCGTCAGGTCACGATGCCAGCGGGGGCCGGGCTGTTTGGTCTGCATCCAGAGCAGCGCGGTTTTGACGGGAAAGCCATCTTCGTCTTCCAGCCAGACAGCCACATAGGGTCGTCGATAGCGACCTCCTTCAGGCCGATTCAATGTGAAGTCCACATTCAATCCGGCGGTCGACTTTTCGCTTACATTACTCTTCACCTCAGCCGCGATCAGGCTCGCCTGCCAGTCCGCATTGCCCGCGGGCCAGCCGGAAGAAGCCTGAACGGTTCCGTTGTTCGTCAGCAGCAGACATTCAAAACCGTCGAGGGATTCGATCAGCGCCAGGCCTGCCGTGGTTCCGAGTACCGAAACGGCCGTGGCTGCGGCGTCAGCATCCATGGCTGTCGCTGCAATCACAGAGGCACTTTGAATCTGCTCGGCGGGAAAGCCCGTGCGCGGATCGATGATATGTGAATAGTGGCGTCCGGCAATTTCGAAGTAACGCTGGTAACCGCCACTGGTTGCCAAAGCGAGTTCGCCGACATGCGAAAAGGACATCAAGGGGGCCGCGTTTTCGGAAGTGTCGGCGGGGTTGGCGATCGCAAACTCCCGGGACGCCGACCCCAGTTTGCGGAGATCGCCACCAATATTAATCACCAGTCCGGTAACATGGGGACAGTCTGCCTGAATCTTCCTGCAGACTGCATCCAGAATATAGCCTTTGCCCAACGCATCCAGACTGATGGCCAGCGTATCGTTTCGTTGAATCGACCCTGAGGCATCGATGTTCCAGGGCGAGTTTGTCAGAGTCACGGCAATCTGACGCCGCTGTTCTTCCGCCGGCAACTGCTGCGCCTGCGCTGACTGCTTCCAGAGTTCTACAAACGCACCGGCTCGAATATCAAAGGCACCGCCGGTCAGCCGTCGCCATTTTTCTGCCCTGGTCAGGACGGTCAGCAAGTCTTGAGAAATGGATTGCTGCCTGGTACTGCTCTGCCACTGCATCAACTCACTGGCCGGATTGTGTCGACTGAGGATTTTCGCCAGCCGATCAATTTCTTTCAGCGCCGTATTTTCGGCCTGTTCTGCCCGTTCAGCAGAGCTCGTATGCACGCGGAGTTCCAGCGAGGTCCCCAGAACATGTTCGTGTTGAAAAAGGTACTCCTCCGCACTCGTCCGGCCCGCAAAAAGCAGGCTGGCAGGCACGATTACCGTCAGCAATAATAGTCTTGAAAAGTTCATTTATCAAAATCTTTCAAAGTATTAACCAGTGTGATTGACCCATGTTGAATTCGAGCGTCATTGATCGGCGTATCGTCGATCAGGGCGTTTTTTTGTCCGCGGCCTCCTGCTTTGTTTTCTTCTCAGCGGTTTTTTTCTCATCGGGTTTATTACTATCGTCCCGGGATGGTCGCCCCGGTCTTTCCTGACGATTTTCAGAAGCCTCGGACTGATTCTCTTTCTCGATGATGGCTGCCGCCTCTTCCGGTGTGACGAAGCCATCAGCGTTCTGATCTGCCTTTTTGATAAAGTCAGCCAGGCGTTCTCCCAGTTCTGCGCTGCTGAGTTTGCCGTCTTTGTCGGTATCTTTTCGCATCAGGCTTATCGCTTCCTGCCTGGCCTGTTGCGCGGGATCTCGACGTCTGCCACCAAAGCTCATCGAAGCCACCTGTTCCGGCTTGCTTTCCGGAGCAGGATCGAGCAGAACAAAGCGTGCCAGACCATCCTCTGTTTTATCAATGCCATAAAACAGCAGGCGACCATTCATGGCGAACATCGTCATGGAAGGATCGACGCCTGCCAGCTCAGCGGCGACCACAGTCCATTCATCCGACTGGGGATCATACATTTCCAGCGATTTGGCAGGAGAAAAATGACCGTCGACATTCGTAAAGCCGCCAGACAGATACAGTTTGTCTCCCGCCGCGACCAGGCTGGGAAAGACGCGCGGCGTGTGGGGAGCCGCTGCGGTTTTCCAGGTCCGTTCTTTGAAGTGGAACACATCCACGGTCTCTGCGATTCCCGAAGACTTTGTCAAACCTCCCACCAGGTAGTATTGATCATTCAATACCGCTCCTCCGAACGAACGACGGGGCGTGGGCAGACTGACGTCAGGCAGGGGAGCCGGTCGGGAATCATCGCCCCACCAGTGCACGATGGTTTTCAACAGTTCGCGATCTTTGCCGACAATACTGCCCCCAAAACTCCAGATGGCATTTTCACAGGTTGCCGCTTGGAACATGGCACGCGGTCGGGGTAACTGCACCGGGCTCTTGCTCCAGGATCTGGATTCCGGTTCATAGCGATAAATCGATTTGAGTGCAGCAAACTCGTTTTCTTCAAAGCCCATGCCGCCGATTACAAAAATCGATTCGTGCTCACTGGTCTGCGACAGGGAGACGGCACTGCCACTCTGCAATGCCTGGGGCAGCGCCGGCAGTTTTTCGAAGGTCTGCCGGGCGATGTCGAATACAAACGCTTCATCGACCAGCGTTTCTTTCGTAAAATTATGTGGTGAGCGACTGTTGTTCCCGCCGAACGCGTACAGCTTGAGACCATTCAGAACCAGCAGCTGGCTCTGCTTTGCCTGTCCGTCAAACTTGACCGACCAGGAAACCTGTTTGGGATATTTGTCTTTGCCCGCATCCACACGCAGCGATTCGACAATACCGATCCGTCCCGCATTCATCGAAGTTCCTCCCAATGCGATCAGGCGTTGTTCCGACAGCGGCAACAGACGTAAAAACATGCGGGGAAACAACAGACGGTCTGCCACTTCCCAGTCCGATTTATCAGCATTCAGGCGATAGACAATGCCCGAACCGCCGGTGTAATAGAGATGTCCGCCGGTGGCAAAGGAACTGGTGGCGAATCCGGCAGTGGAGCTGTCCGCCTTTAATTCGGGACCTGCAGACCAGTTGTCGGTCTGCGGATCGTAGACGGAGACTTTCCGGGAAATGCCCCGTTCCTGGATTCCCCCCAGCAGATAGATCTTGCCATCGAAAGCCGCCAGTGAGAGAGCGCGTGTGTTGTAACCGGGTCCCTTGATCGTCTGCCAGCCCGCTTCAGGCTGATCCAGGTCAAATCGGAGGATGTCTGCATGCCAGGGTGCATCCCGCGAGGATTCTCCCTGCAGATTCCAGCCTCCTGCCACATAAATCGATCGCCCCAGTACGGCGGCATCGAGTGAGGAACGCGGCTCGGGCAACGGTGCCAGTTCCGTCCACGCGTCTGTATCTACGTCATATCGAGAGAAAAACTGTGTGGAATTAAAGTTGGTCTCTTCGCCACTGGAGTTCAAAAATGAAAGACCGCCAATCCGGTAAAGATATTTTCCGTCGGTCACCAGCGCCGTACTTTGGGCGGGATGATGTTTCGCCAGTTCTTCCCAGTGTGCCTGTGGGTCATCCACTTTGATTCGCCGAAAGTGATCCGCCAGCAGGTCGCTGCCTTCGCCGTGGGCATCGCCATCGTGGCCGCTGAAGACGTACAGATAATCTCCCAGCACGGCCGCTCCAAAACTGGTTAAGGGCTCGGGCAATGGTTGATGCAGGACCGCCCGTTTGCTGTCTGTGTCGGCCTGCGGCGCGGAATTGGTTTCCTGCTTTGATTTCTTCTGCAGTGGCTTGCCCGCCTGCGCCAGAGGGGACGCTGCCAGGAACAGGACCAGCGCCAGGATTCCCACGCTGATTCGATAAGTACTCACTGCATTTCCTGAGTCAGTCATAACTTCAAAGCCTTCGATAGTTGAATTTGAACTTGGAAAAGAATCCGTGGTTGATTCTTCTGTTTTGATTTCACTACTGCAGAGAACAGATTCGAATTTCAGTGGCTGGCATGGCTCCTGAAGGGTTGAGGCATTTTTCCCGACAGACTCTGATGTAGTTTCGGTATGGCTTCCGCGCGGCGCCACAAGGCACGGATTCGATACAGGATCTGGTTCAGTGCCAGCAACAGTGCCAACAGCAAACCCACCGCGAAAAACAGAACGACATGAACCACGAACAGTTGCCACAGATTCATAAAATCCTCCCGTCTGTTTCTAAATGGGGCGGCGGACATTCTTCCACAAGATACGCATCCAGACAGACAAGACTCTCTTCGCCGGAACAGGAGAAATCCACTTCCAGGAATCCATCGGCGCGGACTGAGCGGATGAGCCCGGTTTTTCCCTGACACGATTCATAGCCGACCACTCCCTGCTGCAGTTTCACATAATAAGGCTTGCTGACAGGCGCCGACTTGATGGGACTTTCACTCTTCATCATTATTAACACACTTCCTTTTTCTCTGAGCACGTTTTACTTCTTCCACTCTGTCCATGCAGGCGAGCAGACGCCGGTGATCGCCGCCGGCATGAAAGACTTTAACCAGCCGCTCGAGACAACATTCACACTCCAGGCGTGAAATTTCTCTTAACGACAGACTGGCGACATACTGATAACCTTCTTCGGCCCGATGTATCTGGCTGAGAAAGCCTGCCAGGCCGATGCGGTATTCCAGGCAGTCCGGCGCCAGTTCAATCGCACGCAGGATTTCCTGTTCGACGCATTCCGGGGGATAACCCAGAAAGCCCATCGAATGCGCCAGGTTATAATGATGCTCGGCAGTCAGCTGCGGGCGGGGTACTTCTGCCTGATCCTGATATTCTCTCTGATGCGCTCTGTCAGAGAGTTTCTGCAGACGAGATCTGACTGCAGCACGCAATTGGGGAGACGTGTTCTCTTTCTCATGCAGAAATTGAAACATCTCTTCCGCCAGCTGTCTCTGATCGAAGTGCAGATAACAGTCGGCCAGTGCCAGCTGCGCGCGGTCTGACAGAGGAATTAAAGTCGTGGCTGTCTCCAGTGCGCTCTGCGCCAGTTTGAAGCTGGTCAGTTCGCGAAACAGCAGTCCGCTCAATTCCCACACGCGACCATCGTGCGGAAACTGTTTCAGCAGCGATTGAGACAGGCAGAGCCCTTCATCCCAGCGTTCTGTTTCGTAACAACGCGTCAGTTTGTCCAAATTTTCATCGGTAGCATACATGATTCAGATCCCCCTGATTAAATTTGGGAATGCAGGAGGCATGTCGATTCAAAACGCTGCAGGAAAGCTGCTTTGAAATGTACCGGGAATGAAATTCGGGAAACGCATGCCCGACCGTTTTTTCCAGCAGAAGACATCGGGTGAAGAAAGCAATATGCCATCAAAATACCTCTTTACTGTAAGGATTGAATGAGGTGCTTGCTGGCAAAGTGGCTGGCTGGCGTAGAGAATTCATTGAGATTGAGTCTCAGCATCTGCATTATCAGCGCAAAATGCAATTCTAATTGAAGGCAAAAATCAATTTTTTGCACTTTTTGAAAACGGGTCACCATCGAGACATAACTGTGACAAGATGACCTTTAAATCACTAATCGAGCGAGGAACCGGGAAACAGGGCATTTACTGAGAGACTGACTGAAACTGCACACTGCAGCCGATCGATGGAAAATTTCCGTCAATGAATTAACTGACTTCGATCAGGTAGGTTCCTTCGATGATTTCTATCCCCGCTGCGGTAATGATGGCGGCCTGGGGGGGCTTGTTTTTCGAGCCACGAATGGCCGCACAGCCGGCTTCGCCGTTTTTATTGATGGCCACAATCTTGTCGTTGAAGTCGATCTTGTCCGCGCCGCCGTTGATCTTCACAATTCGCTGGCAGAGCGCCTCGCACGCTTCACGGGGACTTTTTCCCGCCCGCATCTGTTCGACAACAAAAAAGCTGCCACAGGTCCGCAGGATTTCTTCACCCCGCCCCGTTGCGCCCGCCGCTCCGACTTCGTTATCAACGTACAGCCCCGCGCCGATGATGGGGGAATCACCAATCCGGCCCGGCAGTTTCCCGAACAGGCCCGAGGTCGTCGTGCAGCCCGCCAGGTCGCCCTTGCTGTCCAGTGCCAGAATATTGATGGTGCCGGTCGGCCGTTTCTCCAGATCGTAATCCCCGTCTTTCGGTGGCAGCCAGTCGTCTTTGTCGCTCAGGTTCTCCTTCCAGCGGAGCCACATCTTTCGCGATTTTTCAGTGAGCAGATTCTCTTCCTTAAAGCCGTGCGCCCGGGCAAACTGGCGGGCGCCTTCGCCAACGAGGTGAATGTGATCGGTACGCTCCATCACGAGTCGCGCCACCGATGACGGCGTCTTGATATTCTCCAGTGCCCCGACCGACCCACAGTTGTGCGTTCGGCCATCCATGAAGGACGCATCGAGTTGCACCACCCCGTTTTCGTTCGGCAGTCCGCCATACCCGACGGACTGATCTTCGGGATCCAGTTCGGTCACCTGGGCTGATTTCTCGACCGCATCGAGAATATCGCCTCCCGCTTCCAGCACATCCCAGCCGGGCCGGAGCACCTTCTCGGCCCACGCCTCTCCGCGGCTGCAGAGGATCAGGGGGCGACGGGCTGCGGGTCTCTCCTGCGCACGCGCCTTGAAGTGAGCGAACAGTGAAAGCGAAGCACCCAGCCCCGCTGCCGATTTGATGAAGGTTCTGCGATTTGTCATTGCTCGATTATACGGACCCGCGGATTCAGAGATCAAACACTTCCTGAACAGATTATGAGAATTCGTGTGCCGGATCGAATCTGTCTACAGCCCGATAAATAGAAAAAAATCGTGTACTTCATGCGTTTCGTCGTTTAAAAATGAGTATCAATGCTGAGTTCCGCGAAAACGGACGGAAAATCTGACATGGAAGAAAACGCCGATTCACCTCACAACATGGTCACCCTGAAACGTTCCCTCAGTCTGTGGAAGCTTGTCCTGTATGGCGTGGGGACGATGTTGGGGGCCGGCATCTATGTGCTGATCAGCAAGATTGCCGGGTCGGCAGGGATGTACGCGCCGCTGGCATTTCTGGTTTCCGCAATCATTGTGAGCTTCAGCGCCCTTTCCTATGCGGAACTGTCGAGCCGACTGCCGGTCAGTGCCGGGGAAGTCGCTTATGTCAACGCGGCCTTCCACCGGAAATCCCTTTCGATCCTGATGGGAATCGCGGTTTTGACAACGGGAATTGTTTCAGCCGCGACGATCTCCAGAGGCTTCGCAGGTTACCTTAACGAGTTTATCGAAATTCAAAGTGTGTGGTCGATCACCATACTTGTGCTGTCAGTGGGAGTGCTGGCGGCTCTGGGAGTGGATGCAGCCGTGGGAGTTGTCGTTGCCATCACGTTCGTTGAACTGGCCGGCGTCGTATTCGTCATTGTCGGCGGTGCCGGTGAACTGATCTCCGCTCCCCGGCAGCTTTCGGAACTCGTACCTCCCTTTGATCCGGGAGTCATGATCACTATTGTCTCTGGCAGCTTCCTGGCCTTTTATGCCTTCATTGGTTTTGAAGACATGGTGAATATGGCCGAGGAAGTCAGGGACGTAGAAAAAACACTGCCGAAGGCGATTATCCTGGCACTGGTGATTACCACCACGCTCTATCTTCTGGTAGCACTGGTAGCCGTGTTGACGCTGCCAATGGAAAAGCTGATCAACAGTCAGGCGCCCTTTACCGATATCGTCAGGCATCACGGCCTGATCCCCGCCTGGCTGATCAGTCTCATCAGTCTGGTGGCGGTACTTAATGGCGTGATGGTTCAAGTGGTCATGGCCTCGCGCGTCCTGTACGGAATGGGACGACAGGGATTCGCGCCGAAAATCCTGGGAGCCGTCCATCTCCGAACACAGACCCCACTCTGGGCCACGGGAGTCACCACGGTGACAGTGCTGGTTCTGGCGTTAGGATTCCCGATCGAATCCCTGGCACGCGGCACCAGCTTTGTAATGCTGTGCGTGTTTATCATGGTGAATGCCGCGTTAATCAAGCTGAAACGCAACGCAAACCCATCTCAGACGGCGGGAGTACAATATCCCCTCTACATACCCGTTCTGGGAGTCATCCTGAGTGCCCTGTTGTTACTGATGGAATGCTTGCGTTTTACAGGC
Source organism: uncultured Gimesia sp. (assembly GCF_963972345.1). NCBI lineage: Bacteria > Pseudomonadati > Planctomycetota > Planctomycetia > Planctomycetales > Planctomycetaceae > Gimesia > uncultured Gimesia sp. The sequence goes on from NZ_CAXAVM010000029.1 coordinate 27,870, forward strand.
TGGTACGACTGAATTTCAATTACTGCCGGAGTCAGCAAATGATTTGTGCTTTTCGTGGCAGCAGCAAATCAACGGCGACTACTGCTTCGTTTTCCGCTTCCTCTTCTGCTGTTTTCCCTCTCCCGGAATGCCCGGTTTCTGGTCCCACTTTTGAGGCGGGTTCTTTTTGTAAATCGGCGCCCCGTCTTTCGCGGGAAATTGTGCTGCAATCGCAGTCAGCCGTTCCAGCGCTGTCTGGTCTTTCGGGTTGGATGAATTAATCAGGTTCTGCTCTTCCCACTGGTCTCCGGTGATCTTAAACAGTTTGCTCGGCTTTCGGTTTGAGTCGATCCACAGTTTATAGTATTTGTCGCGGATCACGCGATCATCGTAATCCAGCGCAGGTTGCACGCGCCCATTACGCAAAGCAGCCGGGCCGCCTCCCATCGAGAGAATCCACTCCCGTGGTCCCTCTTGTGTATTGCCCAGGATCAGCGGCACGAACGACTTTCCATCCACCACGCGACTGGCAGGCAGCTTGCCACCTCCCAGTTCCGCAAACGTGGGAAGAATGTCGGTGAAGTCAATCAGCGCGTCGGTCTCCACGCCGCCGGGAACGGTTCCCGGACAATTGACTATAAACGGCATCGCGGTCCCGTTGTGTTCCGTCATTTTCGTTTTGCCACCCCGCACAAAGCGGCCGCGAAATTTAATGTTGCTCTGGCCGGCGGTACCGTTGTCTGTGGTGAAGACGATGATCGTGTTCTCGCGGATACCCGCTTCGTCCAGTGCTGTAATCAGTCGGCCCACCAGTTTGTCGGCATAGCGTACCATCACCGGTAACAGGCTCGACTTGTCTTTTTTGTCTTTGTAGTCAGGCGTCGTTGTAAAAGGAGTGTGCGTCAAAACCATCGGGTAATACAGCAGCATCGGTTCGTCTTTGTGTTTGCCGATGAAGTCGATCAGGTAGTCGCAGAAAATATCGGGGCCGAACTGGCCGGGGTAGCTCTGGCTCCCCTTCCCTTTGATGTTGATATAAGGGTCCCAGTAGCGATTCGCACTCGGCGGGTTCTGTGTTTCATAGCCGGTCCACATGCACCAGTCATCAAAGCCGGCCTCCTGCATCGCATTGGGTTCCACGCGAAAATCATCGATCTGCCACTTCCCCGCGGCACACGTTTTGTAACCCGCATCACGCAGCACATTCGCAAACGTCGTGTTCTGCTGCGGATCGAAATGAGCGCCCGCCCCCCAGCGCGGCACATCCCAGTGATTGGTCCAACCATGCCGAAACGGGTACTGCCCGGTCAGCAGCGTCACTCGCGTCGGCGTGCATTGGGGCATGCACCACGCGTTATTGAATTTCATCCCGGTCGCCGCCAACTCGTCAATCGCGGGAAGCTGCATCCACTCTTCGCCGTAGCACCCCATCCATTCCTTGCCCAGATCATCGACCAGAATGAACAGGATGTTCGGTTTTTTAAGCTCGGCAGAAATAGCCGGCTACACGATCAGAAGGAACATGATCACAGACAGCAGGGCACGCAACATGGCAGAAACCTCTTTGATGAGTCTCGTTCAGGAATGGGAAAGCGTCTTTAATTCTAGCTTTTTCGTTGCTTGATCTCAACGAGCAGCAGGCCAGCACCGCCTCCAAGGAGTCCCAAGATCGGAGCCACAATCAATAACAATGCCCAGGGGAGGAGTAATGGCATCCCACACACTGCGGTTCCGGGAGGTAAAGTGGCAGTGTAGGCTGAGAATTGTTGAAAAAGATAGACGGCCAGTGTGATCGGAATGGAAGCACCCACCGCCGCTCCTGCCAGAAACCATCTGAGCCTGGACAAACCAATTTCAGTTGTCTCTGTCGAACTCTCATCATTCGAAGCATCTGGTGAGGAATCATTCATCGGATTTCTGCCTGATTACAAGAGACTTGAACCGTGAAATACCGGACAGCATTTCTGATTTTAACCTGTCTGCCAGGCCATCACAACGGCGAATGCACAGACACACAAGTCACACGTTGCAATCTGCCAGTGGTCAGGCTAACCTGAAGAGTGTCCTCAATCCGCCATACAAAGCCCTCAACACACCCGGAAACCAGACTGATGAATTTGATGAGAGCATGCTTCCTCTTGATCCTGTCTGTCACTTTCGCCACCACCTCCGCTTTCGCAGCCGATGACTGGCTCATCGATTCCCAGGACGATTGGACGGACGCGACGGAGAAACAGACGCAGTTGGAAATCAAAGAAGGGACCGCGATACCAACTGATAAAGTCGCCACCTTCACCAGCAGAATCAAACGCTTTAAACAGAAACAGAAAGCGCAATCGATCACCGTCGATCAATCCCCGGTCTGGCAGAACTGGGAACCGGTTGCCAACCTGGGTCCGGTCAACCTGCAGGACGCCCCCGTCTTTCTGGCGATCGGACCTCACAATTACTGGGTCTTCGGTCGCTATGGCGGCGTCAAGAAAAAGCAGGGTTTCAAAGCAGAACCCGCAACGCTCGACGGTTTTGACGTGAAACTGCAGACCACTCCCTGGAAACATCAGTTCGATGCGACGGGTGGGCTGGAAAAGGGGCGCGGCGGATATCATGCCTGGCAGAGCCGCGACATGGTCAACTGGGTGCATCATGGTCCGGTCACTGAAGATTTTTCCCGCTGGGTGACCAGTGCCGAGTATAAAGACGGCAAGGTCTATATCTACTACGACTACCCCAACGACCAGGACCCGCATGTCTACATCGACGAAGATCTCACCGACGGCAAACCCGGCAAGAACATGGGGCTGGCGGTCAAAGATCCTTCGCACGGCTCCGACGCCGGCTTCATCCGTGACAAAGAAGGTCGCTTCCACGTGATCCTCGAAGACTGGAGCCCCATCAATGCCAGTAAACGCGCGTGGGATTCCCCCCTCGCCGCGCATGCTGTCAGCGAGGATGGCGTCAAAGACTGGAAGTTCCTCGCGCCTCCGGTCGACAATCGTACGAAAGACACCGGCAAGATCGCCGAATACAAACACCCGCACTGGCTGCAGCATCCCGACTGGAATACCAACATCGGCAAGTACAACGTGCACGAACCCGAGCAGGAAGCGTATGGCGACTGGGCCCCCATCTGTGTCGGCTCACAATACTACCTGTTCGGCGATTACGATCCCGCGGGTGGCGGACACATGAGCGTTGGCTGGTTCACGAGTCCGAACATTGATGGACCTTACTCCTGGTGCGACAAGATCGGGGAAGGACACCCGGACCCCGACATCGGCTTCGCGGAAGGTCGCTTCTACCTGTTCACACAGCAGCAGACTGACTATGTCAGCCCCGGCCCGTGGGTAGAACAGGTGGAAGTCCGCGCCGGCGTCGATACCGACAACGACGGCAAACTCGACCAGTGGACCGACTGGACCGAAGTCAAAGAGACCTATGATTACACGCCAGGGCTTTCGAAGCACGTCAAAAATACGCTTGCGAAGCTCGACCTGAAAGACCTGCCCGCCGGCACTGGATTCGGATTCGAACTGAAGCTGAAAGACACTACCGCCAACAAGTCGAAGCCAATGATTGACAAAGTCACGCTGACGTTTGAGTAAGGAGAATCAGCCGCATGACGTTAGCCGCGGTTTCTACGATCGCATCAATAACCGAGGCTAATGCTCTGCAGCTGATGAAGGATGCTCAACAGTAAGAACATACACCCGGCAGCGAATGACTGTGCCTACTTTGGCTTCGTTTTCTCAATCTCTATTGCCGCAAGGGGATCGATGCCGACAACAGCCCGGCGAAATTCCAGTTGAAGTTGGTTGTGGCCGGTTCCCGCGAACTTGACATGGACTGGATCTGGTTTGACCCATTTGGGAAACGAAATGCGCGAACGAAGTCCAGAGAATTGACCGACGCGGACTCCGTCCAGGGCAACATCGATGCTGACGTTTTCCCCCTGGTGGCGGACTTTCGCAGTCAATCTCTGCCAGACGTCTCTTTTCAATTTGGCGTCCTTGTTGCTGTGCTGTGGAGCAGCGTCTCGATCTTCCTTTCCATCGATTACCATGAGCGCACTGCCGAGTCCGCCTAGATGCAGGCGGATCGCCTGCTTATCGCCCAGCGGTAAGTCAATCTGCAACGGAGCGAAGCCCGATTGCTTCAACTCCAGTTCGAAGTCAAAATCACCGCCGATTTCCTGTGGAAACTTCGCACCGACCCAATCCTTTCTCTTCCTGGATGCAGTGCTGCTGCCGGTAAGGATTCCATCCTGCATCTGCCATTTCATGTCCTCCGAATTCCATGTCGTTGGTACGAGATCAGCCAGCAGGTCGATTGTCTGACTCGAATCGTGGTCCACTTTCGCCGACTTCGCCATGTCGATCGTCATTGCCGCCCGAAATCCGATGATAGGAAAACTGCGATCCTGCAGTTCGAAATTGCGATGCGCTGATCGCTGGCGAGATGTAGAGAGGATATAAGCTCCGCCACGATTCACGCGACCAGGTCCCGAAGCGACACCGACTGGATCATCGATAGATGAGTTTATGGAGTAATCGTCCCTACTTCTCTGAAACTTGTCACTACACCACTCGAGCACGTTTCCATGCATATCGTACAGTCCGAACGCATTTGGTTTCAGCTGCCCTGTCGGCTGTGTTATTGAGCGGCTGTTTTTGGAATACCACGCAAACTGCGACAGGTCCTCATCATCGTCACCACAATACCACAGGGTTGCCGTTCCCGCGCGACAGGCGTATTCCCATTGTGCTTCTGTGGGTAAAGCAAATTTCAGGGACTGGTCGGTTGAGTCCTTGTTCAATTTGGCGAAAAACAACTGAGTGTCATCCCAGCTCACCGTTTCAACAGGATGAGTCGGATTACCGGCAAACTTCGAAGGATTGGTGCCGACTACCGTCTGCCACTGCGACTGCGTTACCTCGGAAGCTCCCAGGTAGAATGGTCGCGTAATTCGAACTCGATGCAGCGGTCCTTCCAAGGGAATTCGCTGGATAGAGAATTTATCATCTGATGCAATCGCTTCTTCGAGGAATCTGGTTTTCTCTTGTTCGCCTGCCCCCATCATGAATTCACCAGGTGGAATGAGCACGAAAGCCATCTTCTCGCCGCCAGGCAGTTCGATTTCTTTCTCAATCGGCAGACCAAGATAGTCCGCCCATGCTTCTTGATGTGCCTTGGCCTGCACCGCATCGAACGGAGCGACGGCGGGTGGCGGGATGCTTTTCTTATCCTGCCCCTGTCGCGGCACGCGGCGGCTCATCCACAGATCCAGCCCTCCCAGCCCAGCGGCACGCCTGCTGTCAAAAATGAGGGTCTTGCCGTCGGTACTCAGGCAGAAGGAGATCTTGCCGAAGATCCTGCCGATCGGAGACTCGAGGGCTTGCACGTGAAAACTTCCGTCTGCAACTGGCTGGGCGAGCATCAGCTGGCACTTCCTGCCATCACAGCTTATGTACATCAATGATTTTCCATCAGCCAACAGCTGCGGAGACTTTTCTTCCCCTGCCAGATTAATCTCTCGTCCCAGAAGCAGCGGCTCCTGCCAGGGAGCATCCAGAGCAGCTCGCCGGGCTCGGTACAGATCACGGAATTGAGCGCCTGGACGCTTCGAAGACAGGTACATCGTCAGTCCGTCGGGCGTTAGCGCTCCGCCTCCATCCACTTTGTCTGAATTGAGGGGGGAGCCGAGATCAATCGGCGTATCCCAGGGAGCATCGCGTGTGGCCCGCCGCGTCTGGAAGATGTTGACGTTATCGCTGTCAACGGGCTTATTACCAAACAGCAGCGTCAGACCATCAGTACTGAGCCAGGGTGAAATCTGATCGTGTTGACTGATATAGGTTTCGACCAGTGCTTCGGGCGGGCCCCAGGCATCATTGACACTCGCACGGCGGCACATATACAGTCTTTCGTTTTTGACGCGCGCGGAGGTAAATATCAGAGACAGTCCATCGGCCGAGAGGGTTGGATAGACGTCGTTTTTTTCGCTATTGACATTGGGCCCCAGGTTGACCGGTTCGGTCCATTCATACTCGTCGGAAGTCAGCATTTCGGCAAGCGGCTTTTCCGCAGAGTTGTTCTTGATTCGTACCCACTTCGCATCGATGATTTTCCCGTCGTGCCCGTTGCCGGAAGAATCTTTCAGGATGTCGCCGGAGCCTTCATTAAAGTGGTATAAGGAGAGGGTGTGTTGATCATTGGTAAATTCGTCTGGTGGTGTAAATTCCGTATTGTATCGCAGTGTGTTTGAGATGCGGATTTCATCGATTTTGCCTTTAAACCGAGAACCATTATGACCACCAATTTCGAGTATCCCCTGCGGAGAAAAGCTCCCCGTGTTATCCTTCCGTTTGACAGGTTTCCCATCGATGAAGAGTTGGAGTGATTTGCCATCCCATTGGCCTGCAACGTGCGTTCGCGTTTCCCACTCTTTGATCTGCGGGCCAAAAACTTCGACCCGGCGATTGGTGCTTGCCTGCCTGCCACCAAATTCCCAGCGGCGAATCCCGCCCACTTGAATGGTCAAAGAATCTAACGTGCCGCCATAGAACAAAATGGCATTGGATGTCGACTTTGCAGAAGGCGTCAGCCATCCTTCAAGTGTCAGCGGTGGGGAGCCGGAAAGTTGGAAGCCAGGAACTTCGACTCGACTCGTTCTTCCATTGAAGTACAGTGCATCATTTCTCTCGGGGTTCTGCTTCGCCACAGCTGAATCAAAAGGGGCATCTGCCAGAGGCGGAGGAGAGGAAGACTTTGTCTTTACCACTGTCTCAACAGGAGCCTGGACTTCCTTATCGGCTGCGCTTACCGAATCGGCGGCTGCAATTTGCTCATCCTGTTTGCCGGGAAGGATGAAAGAAACAACTACCAGCAGCAACAACAGTCCTCCAATTCCGCCAGCGATCAGCAGTTTCTTGGACGGCCCGGATGATTTTGATTTTGAAACCGCAGTTGCCTTGCCAGTTGACGATGACTTCTTCCCCTGCTTCGTACGCAGCCTGTCCGCCGAGGATTTGGAGCGGTCAATCGAGATCAGAGCCGGGTTCGATTCTTCTTTTGCCATGGGAAGTGATTTCGGCTTCGGCCCTTTTTTTCCGGCCTGTGCCTGCCGGTGTCTTTCGTCCGGGTTGCGGAGAACCTCCTGTAAATCAGTCGCGACCTCCGTCATGGACAGGTAACGCTGCGCCTGGTCACCGGCGATCATTTTCAGACAGATGGCCTCCAGACGCGGATCAATATCGGGACGCAATTCGGAAGGCTTCGTCGGGTTGTTGAGCGCAATCTGTTGCAGCAGCGCCATCAGGTTGCCCTTGAACGGCATCTCGCCGGTAATCAGTTCATACATGATGATGCCCAGGGCATAGATATCGACCCGTTGATCAATGGCTGCCTGGTCACCCTCCACCTGCTCGGGGGCCATGTATGCTGGTGTCCCGATGATGGCTCCACTTTGTGTGACCTGCACATCATCACTGGAACTGCGACGCGCGAGACCAAAGTCCATGACGACCGGCTCGCCTTTCAGATCGACCATGATATTGGCGGGTTTCAGATCGCGGTGAATCACACCAATTTCGTGTGCTTCTGCCAGCCCCAGAGCGAGCTTGCGAATCGTGGTGATTATCTGCTTTTCGGAATGAGTTTTCTTCGACTTCGTATAATCCTTCAGCGGTCGGCCTTCAATGAACGCCATCGTGATATAGTGCTGACCGTCGATTTCGCCGACATCATAGACCGGACAGATATTGGGACTGCGCAGCGTCGCTGCTGCGCGGGCCTCGCGATAGAAGCGTGCGAGCAGTTCTTCTTCATCAACACCGTTCCCGTCACCGAACTTGGGGATTTTCAGAGCCACATCACGATCCAGCTGCGTATCTTTCGCAAGATAGACAGCGCCCATCGCTCCCTGCCCGAGCACCTTTTGAATCGCGTAACGACCAAAAGATTCGGAGACCTCAACGCTGGTCGCTGAGGCATTTTCTGACTGATCATAAGCCTGGGTCAACGACGATTCGGAATCACCTGTCACCTGGACCATCGTATGAGCGGTCGCATCTTCGAATGAGAGTTTGACGGGCTCGCTGGTTCCCGCTGACGACTCCTCGGCTCCCGCTTTGTCAGGCTGCGGGGAAGCTTCCAACTCATTCCACTGTTTGAAATACTGTGTGAGTTCATCCGTATGCTCGGGATGCGCCGCGATCAATTTCTCAAAGGGGAACGGTTCACCAGCGTCGGTGCGAGCTTTGAAATCAGCGATCAACTGATCGATATTCAAACTCTGGCCGTCAGCATCCAAAGGTTTGTCACTCATATCCGCAGCCCGATTTCCTGTTGTCGTTGATGCTCAATGATGCGCTGATTGACTCTAATCTGGAATTTCGCTGCGTTCACAGCCACCCCATACGATCTCCAACCTGACGGCGAAATCACAACATCGGCATGGACGAACCAGTGTGTGAATCACGAAAATTCTCCTCAGAATCACATTCTGACCATGTTCACTACCTATCACAAGCCTAAAACAGCCCACAGAGGAACGGTGACAGGTCAAACATCGAAAATCCGCTGCCGAGGTATTCGCGACAGACGCTGCTGATGGCCGTTCGTTTCCCGGTGATTCCGAGCTGGAATTTTCCAGATGATGATCGGTAAAATAACAGACATCTCTTTCCCCCGCTTCCCGGAGAATGACTCGCTGAGACACCGACTGAGAACGCGATCGCGAAAGTTTACCGATCCAGAATCACCTGTTGGAGTACCTGTGATATGCGAGTCCCCCGTCTCAGTTCCGTTATTGGATTTGGCCTGGTCTTAATCCTCGTCATAAACGGAGTCGGCTGTTCGTCAGCTGCGCCCGCCAAACCTCCCGAGAAGACTGCGAAACAGGAAACAGAAACAGCCGCTGTCCCAGGGACAGAACAGGCCGCCGCGCAGGATACAAAACAGGTCACGGCGAAAACCGAATCCAAACCGTCCGCCAAAGCAGTCACCCCGGCGACGCTGGCAGAAGCAGAAAAGGTTCTCGACCTGGAGACCTTTCCCTTACCCGCCGGCGCCAAATCACAGGGGCCGCGCCGCATGGCGACTCTGAGTTACGCTGTCGAAAAACCTTCGCAAGAAATTCTTGACTTCAACGTGCAGGAACTGACGAAACGAGGCTGGAAAGAAGTGGCCGGCAGCCGCCGCGAAGGACAGTTCGCCGGCGCCGATTTCACACACGGCGATTTTCATTTGAATCTGTCGCTCATGCAACCTGCTCCCGATTCACCACTCAGCGTCACCTTTGCCCGATTCGGCAATGTAGCTTTAACGTCCCTGCCGGTCCCTGAGGGAGCGAAACAGGTCTTTGCCTTTCCGGCGACCGTGATGTACACCACCGATGCCCCCGTGAAAGAGACCGCGGAACAGTGTCGGGCGCTGATGTTAAAAGCAGGCTGGATGCCATATGGCGGGGCGGGCACCACAGCCTACTATCGACAGAATGCGGTGCAGGTTCTGGTCAACATCATGAGTGCGCCAGGCCAGGGAGGAAAAACAGCAATCACGTTTACGAGCAATCTGCTGTCCCTCGATCTGCCCGCGTTCCCCGACGCCATCGATTTTCGCTACACGGATATGACGACCGAAGTGACGTTCGATACGAAATCCAGTCCCCAGGATGTGGCCGGTTTTTATCGCAAGGCGCTGGCCGCTGCAGGCTGGAAAGCAACCACCGACGAGCCGCTTACCATCGACTGGAAAAAAGTCACGATCTTTCGGAAACCGGACCAGGAGATGATCACAGTCACCACGAGCGAATTTGAGGGACTCACACGTGCGCGGATCGACCATCAGACCGCAGCAGAAGTCGCCGAAGTCGATCTGCGTGACTATGCGGAAGCAGGGAGAAAAGCGACATATCGACCGGGGGATAAACCGGAAGTGCCTGTCGTGACGGCAAACAGTCTCGCCGTTCAGCAGGACAAACCTTATACTCTGCGGATGCAGGTCAAGCGTGGCACGGCAAACGCGATTGCCGGCGCGGCGGTGGAAGCACTCATCGCGACTGGCTGGAGCGTCGTGCCACCGATCGAAGCGCCGGTGTTCCGTACCTGGATGCTGAAAAAGGGAGAGGCACAAATCTGGGTGATCGCAACAGAACCAACCAGGGCCGATTCCTGGGTCGCCGTGACCGGCGCTGGCGTGACTCTCAAACCTTAACAGCACTGAAAGCAACGGACAGATTTGATTAATAGGTGTCGGGACTTTTTTATCAGTTCCCGACACCTGTATCGCCTCATTTTTTACTGAGCTGGCTTCCTGGAGAAACCGTGTCGTGAAAATAGTCCACTTGATGCGGCATCAATTCTTTGTTTCCATTCACATCTTCTGCTGAGGTTATCAGACGCGAGTGGCCGGAAGCGGGACCGGGGAGAACGACTTCCCACTCTTGAAAGTTGTCTGCGGTGGGACTTACTGGTTGATCGTTGACGAGAACCTGTTTCACGTCGTAATTATCCGAGGTCACACCGCGAACACGAATTTGTCCGGATGGCATTGTTTCAACCCTGGTGATGACCGAAACGGGCGGCAGATCATCTTTGGGCTCCAGGTCGAAATAATCTTTAAGGGAATACGAATAGTTCGAATCACCGGCGGCACGGGGGAAGAAGACCGTGGTATTAACTTCGGAAAATGACAAGCGACGATGCTCATGACGGTGCATGACACAACGCCACAATCCATAAGCACAATCATGCATGTCGAAATCTTCCAGCCGCACACAGGGTGACCCGCAATGAAAGGCCCAGTGCGCGTCCCAGACCTTTGTGTTTCGCAACAGGAACGGATGCTGATAATCGGGCCCAATGCCTTCCACATCGCTGTCTTCCTTGTTGAATTTCCCGCCGGCAAACCCACCCAGATTGATGGCAAACAGTCGCTGGCAGTGCGCTTCGTTTCCATCGAATCGAACGAATGGCAGGGTGCGGATATCGACCTCTTTTGTTGATCCGTCTTTTTGCAGAATCGGCAGTAACGGGTTGAAATCTTTCCGCTCGACCACTTCAAAGCGGAAGCCGTCCTCATCGCATTCTGCCGCGACATTCCGGGTGAAGGTGTTCAAACTGTTGGCCCACCAGAACCCGGAACCAAGATTCATATCATAAGGCAACACCTGCTTGGGAAGCGGCTTGCCGCCCAACGCCTGGACCGCCAGATTCCGGTCAAAAATATTATAGACCTCGGTTCCATCTTCCAGAAAATATCCGTGGCCGACGCTTTTGTAGCCAACACAATCTTTTACCACGAGATACTGCGTGCCATGCACGGTGATCCAGCGATTGTGACTGTCCCAGACAGACAGGCCGACCAGGCTGCTGCCCCGCATTGTATCGCCGACCAGGTGGTAATGAATCGGGTACTTGCCGAGTGTATCTCGCTTGCCCAGATGCCGAAACTCCGCGTAGCTGATGCTTCCCGCTGAGTCGGCGTGATACATCGTATGCCCGCGAACCCCGTCCGGATCGGCAGATTCGACAATCACATTGCGGGAAAGATTGGCGACTTCTGCCCGATATTCACCACTTCCCAGATGATCAAACTTAAGCGGTTTATCGAAACTTACGATCTGCAATTTTGAATCAAAGCCACCCCAGTGACGCATTTTTGTGATCACTCTTTCTTCCGTCGCCGGATTATCAGAAACGCTGTTGTCGTCCCCGTCTTTTCGATGGCGGGTACCGATGTAACCAAACTGTCTGGTGGTTCCCGAGAGAATGATGCGGTCGCCGACTTTCCAGCCGGGCAGTGGATAAGGCATCACGATCCGCGCTTCTCCGACTTTCGCGGTTTGATAAGGCAGCTTGACCCAGGTACGTTCGAGCGGTGCGCCATGGAAATCCATACGTCCGCCGCAGCACACGATTGCCGGACAGGTTTCTTTATTCATACCCTCAATGTAGTGCAGGCGAATGAGTGCCGTATATTTAGCAGGCAGTGGAGAATCAGGTTGTCCCACTTCCAGAGTCGGCAGACGCTTTGCTGCTGAAAGTTTTTCCCCTGTGTTTTCCGCATCCGACTCGACCACCATCTGGCAATCGAAACCATCTTCACAGTAGTGATCGAGTTGTTCAATCCGAATTAAACCAACTTCGAGCCGTGTATTCCGATCGGAAGCGAATGTCAGTTTCCCTGAAATCTGAATTCCACGAATCACCTCTTTTGAATCCAGGTCATAGACGATCTGGTGATCTCGCTGAACTAAAACCTGAGCACCAGCACCAGGAACTTTGCCGCTTTCCCAGGTTTCAGGAGAGGACCAAAGCCCGTTCTGGGCAGATCGGATGACCTGATGCTCCGCATGGTCATGCGCTGCAAGAGACGAACTTCCTGTGATCAGGCAGGCAAGCCCAATAACAAAATGAAAAAGTGAATCTGAAATTAAGTCTCGCATGGAATATCTTCTTATATAAATTTGATAATTGCGGATAACAGCCGCCTCAGTAAGCAGCCTGAGTTACTCACCCACTTGATCAGCGTCTTGCGATTTACGCCGTCGCACAGGTCGCTTGAGAATGCGAACATCTTCGAGTTCGATTGGTGTCAGCTGATTATTTCCTTCTTCGACCGTAACGGTGATATCCGATTCCCGGGGGTTTGCGTATCGTTTTCCCAGTTTATTCCAGGGCGTACTGGAATCCGGATTATCGAACCATAAGATTCCCACCTGATAATCACCTGCCGGCGCACCATCGCCACTTTGATAGGTCGTGACTTGAAAATTACCATTTTCCTCAACCTTGGCCCGGGGCCGACTTCCCCGTGAATCAAACTCCTCACCTTGAGCAGGATAAAACACCAGCATGGCTCCTGCAGCAGGTTCTCCATTGATGGTCAGTCTTCCTTCGACAGTCTGCAAGTCAGGCCGAACATCGCTGTTCCCACAACCACAGAATAGAAACAGGTTGAAAAAAGTGATGCAACAGGAAACTCTGAATGCAGACGACTTCACAAAATCACTCCAGAAAACACAATGGAAAAGAATTACTGAAAGAGGAATATAAAAGTGCGTCACTGAAATCACTGCGGACGCCTTGTACGAATCACGAATCAACGCGTTCTAGACTGTGTCCAGTTTTACTGTATCGTCTCCTGGGCCTTTTGGATCGAGTATCATAAATCGGGAGACGCTATGGTTAAATGTGACGCGTTCTAGAACTCACCTACAACTTCTCCACCGGCATACGTGCAGAGAGCAATAAAAGTCAGGTTACTCATGTTTTCGCTGAGAAAACGGACCGAGCCATCTGCGAGCGCGACCTGCACTCCCCCCGTGTGGAAGGAGAGTGGATTGGCCCACTTATTCGTCGAATTGATAAAGTTCGGCCCGTAGCGTGTGACACCATCGTCTTCAAAACCATACATCCAGCCGGCACAGGGACCAGCCCAGTAATCAAACCACCCACCAAACTCGGGAGGATTCGTGACGAACGTTCCCGTGGTCCGATCCTTCGCAATCCATTGTGATCGACCAGCAGATTCATGCACCACAATCGTGTTCGAGGTGCCGTCGAGGATATCTCGAAATCGCTTGCCTGTCCCACCGCCTCCAAAGATACCAAGATTGGTGCCGGAAGCGGCCCCTGGTACATAAACCTGGTGAGAGTTGCTATGAATGCCCCGCTGCCCCGCATAGTCGGATGTAAATGCTCCTCGATCGGAGTCAATCGACCAGCCGCTTGAAAGACGCATTCGTAATTCCGGTGTCATCTGAGTTCCTCCAGGTGTGGAGGGACATTCAAAGAGTGTGAGTTTTTTTTCAATCGCATCCTGGTTATTGAGATCCCAGAATGAGGAATCATGATCATAGAGATTCCCCAGTGCTGCCTGATCGAAATAACTCAGAATCTGAGGAATCCAGCTGCTGTAGTGATAAGAACCATCGGCGCGTTGTCCGTAATAGGTTTCCAGAGGAAAAGTACGATGGGTGCCCACGTAGTTGTGTAAAGCCAACCCAATCTGTTTGAGATTGTTCTTACACTGCGTTCGCCGAGCCGCTTCACGCGCCTGCTGGACCGCGGGAAGCAATAAAGCAATCAGAATAGCAATAATCGCGATCACCACCAGCAGTTCAATCAGTGTGAACCCTCGGCGCGTACGAAATGAATGGGAACAGGGCATTGATACCTCCGGATGATGATTTAAAAAATCGACAACGCAGACTCAGACCAGCTTTGGTCAGAGGGTCGTCAGGAAGCAATTCCGGTGATGCTTGCGCTGCGGGAGGCTGGCAGGGAATTACAAATTGGGAATGAGATTCAATCTCACTACGGTGAGCTTAAGGGGTCATCAGCCTAATTCAAGGGACTTCCGGCGAAAATTTCTCAAAAAAAGCCATCCCATCCAGATACTTAGGAGGCCAGACAGAAATTTTATTGAGTCCAGTAATGCCTGCTATCCCCCAACTCAACCCCGCTCTTTTTACTAAGCCGTGCAGAAAACAGGCTTTATTGACCAGGGATTTATCTAACATTCAACCCACGGCGAACGATTGTGGAAAGCACCAAATGTGTCAGTTTGAACATGCAATGAACTCGACATCTTTACTCTTCTGAATCGAATTAATTGCCACCAGTTATCTCGAGTCAGACCTGGCATGACGCGTTGCACGAGAGGAACCGCACGTTCGTTGCCGTGCTCGCCTGGCATCGATTGAATTCCTATCTGGAGACGGGAGTCGATTTAGAATTTTCAAGCTTCAACATGATCGCTCATTGAATTGACTGCTGACCTCATGCCTGTTCTGCATGCATGATCAATTCATTAGTCGCATCGATTTCGGCATCCGCAATTAATATTTTCGGTATTTGCGATCCGTGTGGTATAAACGTAAATCGACTCCAGCATTCATCATCAGAGTAACCTGCCTCAAACACAAGTTGATATATACCTCCCTCAATACCGACGACATGCCCTTGTGCAATGGAAGCAATCTCGATCTTCTTTCCAGTTGGACAATAAAATGGTACTGTGATCGCTCTGATACCATCTAGAATTGGCAGCTCTGCTGATTTTCGAACTTCCACTGTCATCGGTCCCGCATCGATCAGCGTTTTGAAAGAAACAGATTCTTCACGCCAGCTGAAACCTTGAAGTACGTGCTGGTCGGTCCAGTCATTGAAAGGATTCTCCAATTCGCTATTGAACACAGCGATCTGTGAATATGACACATCTATAATGAACTTTTCCATGAAGCCTGTTTCCTGCTCTCTTCCGACATGATGAAAAAATGTCAGTCAAAACAAACCTCCCCTGAGATCACTCCTTCACCCACGATTCTACCACCCTCGTTTAATTTGAACCTGTTTCCATACTGGTACCATTCAACAGAGATATTCTTTCCCAGAGGAATGACTACATCAACGTCATATTCTTTCTCGAGATGAAAATACTCTTCTATTGATTCTATAATACAACCCATTAATGTTTCATCAAAATTGATTTGAGGTGAATATCCTGAGGACGCAGGATGCAGTCTGCCTTTTTGATGCTCTGCCCTTTTTTGAAATAATTGAATTCTGGCTTTAAAAAGCACCATGGTATTCGCCCTTGGAGATTAAAGGAGGCCCCTTTATGCATCACCTGAAAGTAGCTAAGGACTCGCTACGAAAACCAGCGGGCGGCGACGATGGCTTCGCCGGCGATCAGGAGTTTGCGCCAGCGGGGCAGGCCGAAACGGGTGGCGTAGACGTTATAGTCCATGCGTTCCATTTCCGTGAGGATGCCGCCGTAAATGCGATGCATTGCTTTGAGGATGCGTTGCCCCTCCGGCGAGAGATAATCAAACAGCCGTTCCGAACTCTGATAATAACTGCGGGCACGTTCCACCTGGAACTGCATCAGTTCGCGGAAACGCTGATCATAAACCTGTGCCTCGATATCGGATCGCGAATATCCGAAGCGGTCTAAATCTTCCCGGGGTAAATAGACGCGGCCCATCTGAATGTCTTCTGCCAGATCGCGGAGAATATTCGTCAATTGAAACGCGAGGCCACATTCGACACCGGCTGCGGGTGCCCGTTCATCGTGAAAACCCCAGATATGAATGCAGCATAATCCGACCACTCCCGCCACGTGGTAACAGTACTCCTGCAATTGTTCAAAGGTCGCGAACGTGACCGGCTGCAGGTCAGACTCCACGCCGATGATCACCGCGAAGAAATACTCACGGGGGATGCGGTAACGTTCTATCACATCCCGCAGCGCCGGAAAACAGGGATGGTAGGGCGGCGCGTCCGGATCGCTTTGATATTCGAGCAGCTGATGCAATGCCTCCCGCCAGCTTCGCAATGCGTCTCCGCGGTCGACGGAACTCAACTCCGACTGATCTCCCAGATCGTCCACCGTGCGCATGTAGGCGTACAGCACGCACATCGCCTGGAACTGCTCTTTCTGCAGCGCCAGAAATGAATAGTAGAAATTCCCCGCAGTCTGTTTTGCCAGCTGCTGGCAATAAGCATACGACTCGGACAGGCGTGTATTCATCGAATCTCTGGGAACGGTTACAAACAGGGAACAGGCGATTACGGTCATCCATCTTAACTGCACCCACTTCAATTTGAAATCCGACTCCCCGCCTCGACCGGATATCCCTTCATAAATTTTTCACAATGCACGCCATCGGCACGGGAAGCTCACACATCTGTCACCAGACCACCCCGGGCAGGTGTTCTCCTGCTGGCAACTTACTGGTTACTCAGGAAATGCTTTCCCCTTGATTTTGCTTGAAACCTGCGAAAAACAGACAAATCCGCTTCGGTTTCCGTTCTTTCCAGCAGTTCCCTTTCTGACGACGTAGATCTTAATATTCCATTCCGGCTGTGAAGATACGTGAAAAAGGTCCAGTCGCGCACACAATACTCTTTTGCAATTTACTTGCATTAGACATTGACTTCTGCAACTGTTATGTAATAATGACTGCATTGTCAATTTCTCACAGATTATCTACCCGTTAAAAAACCTGGAGTCGCGTGATGAAGAGCATCAAGCCGGCACGACGTGGATTTACCCTGATTGAACTTCTGGTGGTGATCGCCATTATTGCGATTCTGATTGCCTTACTGCTGCCGGCTGTCCAGCAGGCACGCGAAGCGGCCCGTCGCAGTACCTGCAAAAACAATCTGAAACAGATTGGACTGGCGCTGCATAATTACAACGAGACTCACAGCGTTCTTCCCTCCGGCTGGATTGGTGTGGAACCCGGTGTCGGCGCCAATGTGGAGTATGGAAGTGGCTGGGGCTGGGGAACGATGATCCTGCCCTTCATGGACCAGAGTCCGTTATACAATCAGATCAACTTCAGCCGGGATATTAACGACCCGATACAAACCACGGGCCTGGTTGAAACCGTGCTTCCTGCCTTTCGATGCCCTTCTGATCCTGCTGACAACACATTCGAACTGGAAGAAGAAGGCAGCCCGGGCACGGTTCTGATCCGTCTGGCAACCGCCAACTACATCGGCGTGTTCGGCAGTGAAGAACTGGACGATTGCGAAATTGTGGCACCGGGAACGAACTGTCAGAGTTCCGGAACATTTTATCAAAACAGCAATACCAGATTTCGCGACGTGACTGACGGCTTGTCTCAGACCCTGTTTGTCGGTGAGCGCAAAACCGATGCCACCGCTGACTGGTATTCCACCTGGGTGGGTGCGGTTCCTGAAGGCGCAGAAACCTTTGCCCGCGTGCTGGGTGCCACCGACCATGTTCCCAACGATCCGGCTTCCCATTTTGATGACTTCAGCAGCCATCATACGGGGGGCGCGCAGTTTCTGTTCGGGGATGGACGCGTGCGGTTTATTTCAGAAAACATTGACAAGACCGTCTACCAGTCCCTGTCGAGTATCCGTGGAGGCGAGCTGACCAGCTTCGAATAATCTCACATCATAGTTTGCTACGCGAACAGCAGGCTCTGCCAGCGACGACCAGTCATTTCCTGATTTGACTGGTCGTTTTTTATTGTCAAACCATGCGATCGGTCTGTCCCGTCGTCAGCGTTTCAGCCAATCTGCCGAGATTTTTTTCTTTTTCTGAGACAGACTGTACGCCGCTGAATCATCTGATCTCTGTGCACTCATTTACCAGAATCAAGCCTGTTCCACGGATTGAAGCTGGTTAACCGGAGCGGGAGGATTATACCGATGCCGTCGAAATACTCACTCGACAATGAAAAACTGAGCCGCCAGTTCCGACTTCGGCACTTGAGTCTGAGACTGGTTTCTCCTAGAATAAGCGGCCGGGCAGTCCGCGTGAAACACTGCCATCTCTGTATTCAGAAAGAGTTTTGAAATGAACCGATTCAAACTGACACTGGTAATGCTGTTCACCCTGGTCCAGTGCCCGCAATTGTTTGCTCATCCGGGACACGGAGCCCGGGAAACTGTCAACCCTAACGGAATCCTGCATTATCTGACAGAACCGGTTCACGTGATGCCCTTCATCATTATCGCCGTTATCATGAGCATGCTGATTGGCGGAAAAAAATTCCTGCAGCGGTTACGTGATCAACGTCAGAAAGTCGTCGTACGCGTGCAGAATCGTCGCAAGTAATCAGCGATGATCCACTGCTTCTTCCGCGCGCTGCTGATACACTTTTATGGCGCGCTGATAAGTCTGTTCGGCAGCCTTCCTCTCCGGCTCGGCAATTTTCAGATGTCGATTTTTCCAGAGCAGCTTAATGGTCTCGGCGCACCACAGCGCGCTTTCGCGTGAGACCCGAATCGGCTGTTCCGCCACGATGACATTCACCGGGTTGGTATGCAGCTGAGGAAACTGCCGTAACGCAATCCAGCTGCTGGTTTCTACGGGCACTTCAAACTGCAGCGCATGAATTTCCCCGTCAGCGGGAACACTCTGCTGCCCCACCACCGCGCCATTCATCACGATTTCCACGAGGCGATTACCGGAAGTTACATATTCGGAATTACGCGGCGCATGCAGCACGCGCGTATCACCCGATGCCCGGCGGCCTTCAGGCGGATCAAGCAGACCATAGGCGACCGCCCTGGGAGTTTCGGCAGCGAAGGCGACTTTGGCTGTGATCTTCACCCTGCCTGGCTGCTTCAGTTGAATGTCTTCAAAACCAGGTGCTACATCATTGACCTGGAATTCCAGCGCATGCGCATAACCGTCAGAGACATAAGCACGCCCCTGCCGAATCCCGTGGCACCACTGTGTGAAATCCAGTTCATCCTGCTGTCCCAGTTGCACATAGACGCGTCCCTGGCCGACACGCCGACTGCTCATGCAGGGAAAATCGGTTTCGCCGCTCACCTTCAGCGGAAAACCACAGTTTAAAATATGATACCAGGTGTTCCATTCCGGAATCCGTTCGGTGTCCATCGCACTGATAAAGTCACAAACCCCTTCCGCCGTACTGACACAGATTTCCATCGCACCGCCCCCGTTCATTTCGGGAACCGCCAGGTTCGGCAGCTGATCGGCGGCCTGCTCCAGGGCCTGCGTTAATTCATCCCCTGTCAGCTGGCTGTTGCCATCTGCGTCGATCGTTTCAAATGCAGCCGGCAGGAGTCCTGATGCCGCCTCCTGTGCGCTTAATGAACCTGACTTGTCCTGATCCAAGTCTTCAATCAACCGCTGCGCGGCGAAGGGGGGATTCACTTTTAATGCGGAATGAGGAAAGCCGGTCACTCCCCCCTGCTGTTTGGCCCACCGCATCACGGGCACAGTCCAGGTGGGCCAGCCAGTGGTTGTTCCCAGGGTGCCCGGATAAGTCTGATTCTGCAGGTTGAGCAGACAGACATGCCCCAGAGCCGCAGAACCGAAACCGCTGATTTCCAGATCGTATTTCAGCAGCGTCAGAGGTTCGCTCACCCGATCAGCCGTGGAAGAAAAAAACTGACGTTGCACATCAAAGCAGGGCCCCCAGGTTAAAACGCAGCCGACATTCATGCCTTCTCCTTTGACCAGGTTGAACATGTCC
>NZ_CAXAVM010000030.1:0-47087 GCF_963972345.1 uncultured Gimesia sp.
CCTGAAAACTCCCCACCTGGATGATATGGCTGCCAGCAGCCTGCGACTGGACCGCTTTTATGCAGCTGCTCCCGTCTGTTCTCCCACGCGCGGCAGCTTTCTTACTGGCAGGCACCCCAACCGCTTTGCCTGCTTCAGCTGGGGGCATACGCTCAGACCGCAGGAAGTTACCGTCGCCGAAGCAGTGAAGTCGGTCGGTTATACCACAGGGCATTTCGGGAAATGGCACCTGGGTTCCGTCCAGGCAAACAGCCCGGTCTCTCCCGGCAACAGCGGGTTTGATGAATGGGTTTCCAGTCCCAACTTTTATGAAAACGATCCTTACATGAGCCACAACGGGGTCGTAAAACAACTGAAGGGGGAAAGTTCACGCGTGACCGTGGATGCGGCCCTGGATTTCATCAAACAGGCAGACAAAGACAAAAAACCGTTTCTGGCAGTGATCTGGTTTGGGAATCCGCATTTGCCTCACGAAGCCGAGTCTGAACTGCAGGAACTCTATCCCGATCAGAAGCCTTACTTCCAAAATTATTTTGGTGAGATCAGCGGCGTCGACCGGGCCATGGGGCATTTACGGGGCCAGCTGAGAGATCTGGGTCTGGCAGAAAATACACTGCTCTGGTTTACCAGCGATAACGGCCCCCGACCGCCACAGTTCAAAAAAGAGGAAGTACGTTCTCAAGCGACCGGCGGACTGGCAGGATACAAAGGCAACCTCTGGGAAGGGGGAGTCCGCGTGCCTTCGATCATCGAGTGGCCGGCTGTCATCAAAAAACCGGAGCTCTCAAACGTGCCCTGCGGTACGATTGATATCTATCCCACCGTCCTGGCCATTACCGGTGCGAAAGTTTCCCATCAGCCTCATCTGGACGGCGTCAGCCTGCTGCCATTAATCGAAGGACAGATGACGGCCCGCGAAAAGCCGATGGGCTTCTGGACCTACCCGGCAAAAGGACATCCCAAACGCAGTACGGATATTCTGCTGGCGCTGCAGAAACAGCAGAAGCCGGGGCAACCCAACCCCGCAGGTCCTGCACCGGATGCAGATGCCGCCAGCCTGGAGACGCAGTATTCCAAAGACGAACTGCCGGGCGCTGCTGCCCTGGTGGACGGCAATTTCAAACTGTTGAAAATGGAAACCAGACAGGGGAAACCCAAATTCACACTCTATGATCTCGCAAAAGATCCCGGAGAAAAACAGGATCTGTCCCAGGTGGATCCCCAGAGACTGAAGAAAATGAAAGCCGCTTTAACTGAATGGCAGCATTCGGTCGTCGACAGTTTGAACGGCAAAGATTACGCCGATTGAGCATCTGCAGCAGACTCGCACTCAGATGAAGAATCGCTTTTTTCCATCACGGTCGGATTGTTTGATTGCAATTGCGGTGTGGAGTCTGCAATAATCGAATTTATAAACATTCATAAGGAAATCGAAAGCGGACTCATCATATCATTATATAGTGCAAGTCTGTTTTACCTGCCAGTTTCCCAGACCGCTTACCTGTCACACTTGATTGAGGAACATTATGAACTCAGGATCTCTCATTCGGCTTTTGAGCCGCTCGTTATTTTCAATGCTCTTGCTGGCCGTCGTCTGTTCAGGGCCGTTAACTGCTGCTGAGGCGAAAAAAGAGTTGAAGGCCGGAATCATTGGCCTGGATACATCGCACGCGATTGCGTTTACGAAAATGCTGAATACGGGAAATCCCGAAGGGGACCTGGCGGGCATTCGTGTGGTCGCCGCTTACCCCAAAGGGAGTCCGGATATTGAATCCAGCACTTCCCGGGTTCCCGGATACATTGAGCAGGTCAAAGCGATGGGCGTGGAAATCGTGCCTTCTATCGATGAGCTGTTGAAGAAAGTCGATGTGGTTTTTCTGGAAACCAATGATGGCCGTCCTCACCTCGAACAGGCGATTCCCGTTTTTCAGGCTGGCAAGCCGGTCTTTATTGATAAGCCGGTCGCTGGATCACTGGTCGATGCCATCGCGCTGTATGAACTGTCCGAGAAATATAATACGCCGATGTTTTCTTCTTCATCGCTGCGGTTTGCCAAAGGTGCTCAGCGTCTGCGAAACGGAGAAGAAGGCAAGATTACCAAATGCAGCACTCACAGCCCCTGCTCACTGGAAGCGACGCACCCCGATCTGTTCTGGTACGGAATTCATGGCGTCGAAACCCTGTTTACCGTGATGGGCCCCGGCTGTCAGTCTGTAAAACGTACTGTCAGCAATGCCGACCGTGATGAAGTCGCCGGCAAGTGGGCAGGCGGACGGGAAGGTCATTTCACCGGCGTTCGTAAAGGAACCCCGAAAGGATACGGCGGAACCGCGGTAGGGGAAAACGGTGAAGTCGCCGTAGGGGGCTACGATGGCTATAAGCCCCTGCTGGTCGAGATTGCCAAATTCTTCCGCTCCGGTAAAGCACCCGTCAGTCCTGAAGAAACACTTGAAATCTACACCTTTATGGAAGCCGCCGACGAAAGTAAACGTCAGGGGGGAGCCGAAGTCACGCTCGCCAGCGTTTATGAAAAAGCAGAAAAAGAAGCACATGCCAAACTGAAGAAACTGGATCTGGCAGATGCCGGCAGCGCCGCTCCCGATAACACACTGACTGCTGCAGAAAAAGAAGCAGGCTGGAAACTGCTGTTCAACGGCAAAGATTATTCAGGCTGGAAATGCAATAACGGCAAACCGATTGACGCTCCGATTGAAGATGGCGCGCTGGTCCCCTATAAGTCGGGTGGTTACCTGATCGTGTATGATAAACCCTTCGCTGATTTCAAATTCAAATGCGATGTGAAGATGCCCGAAGAATGTAACTCGGGAATTTTCTTCCGGGTAGGTGATCTTAAAAATCCGGTGCAGACCGGTTTCGAAGCACAGGTACTCACGGGTGAAGGAACGGGCATGCACGACTTCGGTGCGATCTACGATCTGGTTGCTCCTTCCGTCAATCGTGCCAGCAAACCGGGTGAGTGGACGAATATCGAGATTACCTGCAATGGCCCTCATGTCTCCGTCGCCGTCAACAATGAGATCGTTGCCAAACTGAATGCCGACGAGTGGACCGAGCCGGGGAAACGCCTCGATGGTTCCGATCACAAATTCAAAGACGCCGTCAAAGACTTTCCCCGCAAAGGTTACCTGGGATTTCAGGATCACGGGCACAAAGTCTGGTATAAGAATGTAAAGTTGCTCGCACTGTAAGCCGAAATTAACATTAGTAAGAAATAAACAGAGTTACCCGCCACCTGAAAGCACAGAGTTTTTCAGGTGGTTTTTTTATGCAGACCACGCAGCTCCTGAGGGTGGTTTGTGTTCCCGGTGAGTGCCGGCGAGATGGAATTGAGCGATCCTCTGGCCGGTTCTCACTAATGGGAATCAGGGAAAACATGAGAGTTTGAACTACGAATCGAAATTTTCTGATGCAGAATCGAAAATGATCTATTTTGTACCTTGCTTTCACTACAAAAAGGGGGGGATCTGTGTAAAATAGCCGCGAATTATTGGGCAACCAGATGGGTTGCGCCTATAAAGATGCAGAGAACTTCCAGAATGTCTGTCGTGTTTTGAACAGCGTTCAGATGGTTTTTTAAACCACATCAGGCGAGTCAAACGAGAAAACTCGTGATATTCAGGTTCATAATTCAATGATTACTATTAAAAAAGGGCTGGATCTGCCAATCGCAGGCGCGCCTTCTGCTTTGATCGAAAACGGGCCGTTTGTTCGATCGGTTGCTCTGATTGGCCCTGATTATATTGGTATGAAACCCACGCTGGCTGTTGAAGTTGGCGACACTGTCAAAAAAGGGCAGTTACTTTTCAGCGATAAAAAAACCGAAGGCGTGTTCTATACAGCGCCGGTTGCCGGAAAAATCGCGGAAATCAATCGTGGTGCCAAACGCGCTTTTCAATCGATGGTGATTGAAGTAGAAGGTGATGGCGAAGAAACTTTCACTTCCTACGGCGACAGCGACCTCACCAGCCTGACACGCGAGCAGGTACAGGACAATCTGCTGAAATCCGGTCTGTGGACCAGCCTGCGAACCCGCCCTTACAGTCGTGTTCCTTCGCCGGAAACCACCCCACATTCCATTTTTGTAACCGCCATCGACACCAATCCGCTCGCGCCACCTCCCGAAGTGGTGTTGAGTGAAGAGCCCCGGGCATTCACTCAGGGACTGCAGGTTCTGAAGTCACTGACGGAAGGCAAGCTGTATCTGTGCAAGGCTCCCGGCACGAATCTGCCTGGTCTGGAACTGGATTTCGTGACGGTAGAAGAATTCGGCGGACCCCATCCTGCAGGGCTGGTCGGCACACACATTCACTTCCTGGATCCTGTCAACGAAAAGAAAACAGTCTGGTACATCAACTACCAGGACGTGATTGCGATTGGAAAACTGTTTGCCACCGGTAAACTCTCTTCTGAACGGGTGATCTCAATAGCAGGTCCTGTCGTGAAAGAACCTAAACTGGTCAGGACCGTAATGGGGGCCAGTATCACTGACCTGGTTGAAGGCAACCTGGAAGGCGATATGGATCGCCTGATTTCCGGCTCCGCGCTTTCCGGACGTACAGCACAGGGGCCGTTTGCTTACCTAGGGCGTTATGCCTTGCAGGTTACTGCACTTAAAGAAGGCACACATCGGGACTTTCTGGGATGGATGGGACCTGGTTTCAACAAATTTTCTGTTGTTCCCGTATTCGCTTCGTCCTGGGTCGGGCAGGGCAAAAAGGTTGCGTTCACCACATCAACCGAAGGCAGTAAGCGAGCCATGATTCCCATCGGGACTTATGAAAAAGTGATGCCTCTGGATATCCTGCCAACATTCCTCCTGCGTGCCCTGATTACAGAAGATACCGAACAGGCAAAACAGCTGGGTTGCCTGGAACTTGATGAAGAAGATCTGTCGTTATGCACGTTTGTCTGCCCGGGCAAATACAACTATGGGTCTCTGTTGCGTAAGAGTTTGACAACAATTGAAGTAGAAGGCTAAGTTCGGGTCTCCCCGGGAAGGGGGCGCCAGGACTGGATGAGCTGGCCTGCAGGTAAGTGACTGTTTGCCTGATCGATAAAAAATATTGAAAGACGTAAACCCCAGTTGTCAGGTGCGAAGCCGGTCGGCTTCCTTTGGCAATCGATTATTAGTCAAAGCCGGTGGTGTCCTGGCAGACTATGTTTCGGGGGCATCAAACAAGAAAGATAAACCACGAAATGAAGCCGTTACGAAATCTTCTTGATAAAGTACACCCCCTCTTCGATAAAGGGGGTAAGTTCGAGAAGCTTTACCCACTCTATGAAGCGCAAGATACGTTTCTATATACTCCGGGTGAAGTGACCCACGAAGCCTCACACGTGCGTGACTCGATCGATTTGAAACGCATGATGAGTATGGTGATCGTAGCTTTGATCCCCTGTGTTTTCATGGCGATGTACAACACGGGCTATCAGGCAAATGCCGCGATGAGCGCCATGGGCATCGATAGTGTGCCCGGCTGGCGTGGCGCGGTGATGGCCGCCATTGGTGTGACTCCCGAAGCCGGCAGCCTGGTTTCCAACCTGGTCCACGGTGCCCTGTACTTTCTGCCGGTCTATATTGTCTGTATGGCCGTCGGCGGTGCTTGGGAAGGCCTGTTCTGCATCATTCGTCGGCATGAGATCAACGAAGGCTTCCTGGTCACCGGGATGCTGTTTCCGCTCACTCTGCCTCCCACGATTCCACTCTGGCAGGTGGCGCTGGGCATTAGTTTCGGTGTGGTCGTCGGTAAGGAAATCTTTGGGGGAACCGGTAAGAACTTCCTCAACCCGGCCTTAACTGCCCGGGCCTTTTTATACTTTGCCTATCCGGCTCAGATCGTGGGCGACACGGTCTGGACTGCCGTCGATGGCTTCAGCGGTGCGACTTCTCTGGGGCAGCTGGCAGTGGCCACTCCCGAAGTCGGCATGAAAGCGATTACCAATTCTGTTGCTGATGGCGGCCTGGGAATCACCTGGATGCAGGCCTTCATGGGACAGATTCAGGGTTCCATGGGTGAGACCTCGACATTTGCCTGTCTGCTGGGCGCGATCTTCCTGATTCTGGCAGGCATCGGGTCCTGGCGGGTGATGGCTGGTGTGCTGGTCGGTGCGATGGGGCTTTCTCTGCTGCTGTACATGATCGGCAGTAACACGAACGCCATGTTCGCGATGCCTCCCCAATGGCATCTGGTGGTCGGGGGACTGGCCTTTGGCCTGGTCTTTATGGCGACCGATCCGGTCTCTGCCGCGATGACCGATACTGGTCGCTGGTATTATGGAATTTTGATTGGTGGTATGACGATCCTGATTCGGGTTGTCAATCCGGCGTATCCAGAGGGGATCATGCTGGCCATTCTGTTCGGGAATGTCTTTGCACCTCTGATTGACTACTACGTTGTTCAAGCAAACATTAAAAGAAGGTTGGCGCGAAATGTCGCGTGATTCAATAGGATTCACATTTATGGTGTCGGCCGCGTTGTGTGTGGCCTGCTCGATTCTCGTCTCCGGGGCTGCGGTCGGACTGCGCAGCAAGCAGGAACTGAATAAAGAAAACGAGCGCAAAAAAAACATTCTCTCCGCTGCCGGACTGATTCAGCCCGGGGATGGAGCAGATGTGAGAAAAATTTACGATGAGCGAGTCAAAGGCATCATCGTCGATTTGAACACCGGCGAAGTTGTCACCGACGACAAAGCCCTGTTTCCTGATCCGCAGGAATATGATCAGAAGGCAGCCGCCGATAATCCCAAGATGAGTATGAAACTGGATTCCACACAGGATCTGGCCGGTATTAAACGCCGCGAAAACTATTCCTGGGTCTATCACATTTATGATGAAAACGGAAAACTGTCTCAGTACGTGTTGCCGATTCGGGGCAAAGGACTCTGGTCTACCCTCTGGGGCTTTCTGGCACTGGAAACAGACTTGACGACGGTTGCCGGTCTGACCTTCTATGAACATGGCGAAACACCGGGCCTCGGCGGTGAAGTTGATAATCCCAAGTGGAAATCACAATGGATTGGCAAAGAAGCCTATGCGAACGACTTTCAGCCTGACCTGGAAGTGATTAAGGGAACGGTCAATCCACAGTCTCCGAATGCCATTCATGAAGTCGACGGCCTGTCCGGTGCGACGATTACCTCGCGCGGCGTCACACACCTGCTGGATTTCTGGCTGGGTGATTTAGGGTTTAAACCTTATCTCGAACGCGTTCGAGAAAAGGAGGAAAAATAACGATGAATTCAAAACAGAAAAAAGCCCTGACTGGACCGATTCTGGATAACAATCCGATCGCGTTACAGATTCTCGGGATCTGTTCGGCTCTGGCTGTGACCACCAAAATGGAAACCGCGCTGGTGATGAGTATCGCTGTGACACTGGTGACTGCCTGCTCTAATGCAGCGGTCGCTTCAATTCGACTGCAGATTCCCAGCAGCATCCGTATCATCGTGCAGATGACGATTATCGCGTCGCTGGTGATTCTGGTTGACCAGTTCCTGAAAGCATTCGCATTCGGAATCAGCAAACAGCTGTCCGTGTTCGTGGGTCTGATCATTACCAACTGTATCGTGATGGGACGTGCCGAAGGCTTCGCCATGAAAAATGAGCCCGGCATCAGCTTCCTGGACGGGATCGGCAACGGCCTGGGTTATTCAGCGGTCCTGATGCTGGTGGCGTTCTTCCGCGAACTGTTCGGTTCCGGCAGCCTGTTCGGGATTCAACTTATGAAACTAAGTCGTGACGGTGGCTGGTACGAGGCCAATGGCCTGATGTTACTGCCGCCCAGCGCGTTTTTTATTATCGGTTTTACGATCTGGATTCTGAGATCACTGAAGACCGATCAGATTGAGGAGGCATAACATGTGGGAACATTATCTGAGCCTGTTTATCAAGTGTCTCTTCGTCGAGAACCTGGCGCTGGCCTTCTTCCTGGGGATGTGTACCTTTCTGGCCGTTTCCAAGAACGTGAAAACGGCCATGGGTCTGGGGATCGCCGTGATCGTGATTCAGACCATCACCGTGCCCGTGAATAATGTGATCTATCAGCATCTGCTGAAAAAAGGAGCACTGGCCTGGGCCGGTTACCCGAATGTTGACCTGACGTTTGTCGGTCTGATCTGTTATATCGGCGTGATTGCCGCGATGGTACAGATCCTGGAAATGACTCTGGATCGCTATGTTCCGGCACTTTATAACTCACTGGGGATTTTCCTTCCGCTGATTACCGTGAACTGTGCGATCCTCGGTGGGACGCTGTTTATGGTCGAGCGGGATTATAACTTCCCTGAAAGCTGTGTGTTTGGTTTTGGTTCCGGAGTGGGCTGGGCCCTGGCGATTGTCGCACTGGCAGGCGTACGCGAAAAAATGAAATACAGTGACATACCACCTGGTTTACGCGGGCTGGGCATCACGTTCATTACCGTGGGACTGATGGCGATGGCCTTTATGGCCTTCTCCGGTATCCAACTGTAAGACTTCACTAGATTACTGACTTTTTAGAGCGGTCGACGTTTCATCATGGTTATAGAAATTCTGTTTGGCGTTATTATGTTCACGGGCATCGTGCTTGCCCTGGTCGCCATTATTCTGATTGCAAAATCAAAACTGGTTGCCTCCGGGAATGTCACGATCACGGTCAATGAGCAGAAAAAGATCGCAGTCCCCGCGGGCGGAAAACTTCTAAACGCGCTGGCTGAAAACCAGATCTTTGTTTCTTCGGCCTGTGGCGGCGGTGGAACCTGTGCCCAGTGTGAAGTCAAAGTGCTGCACGGCGGAGGTGACATCCTGCCGACCGAACGATCCCACTTCAATAACCGTGAAGTCCGTGAAGGCTGCCGCCTCTCCTGCCAGGTGCCGGTCAAGAACGATATGGATATTGAAGTTCCGCCGGAAGTCTTCGAGACCAAAAAGTGGGTCTGCAAAGTACGCTCCAACGACAACGTTGCCACGTTCATTAAGGAACTCATTCTGGAACTGCCCGAAGGCGAAGACGTTGCCTTCAAAGCCGGTGGTTTCATCCAGATCGAAGCACCGCCTCACCACCTGAAATACAGTGAATTTGATATTCCTGACGAATACAAAGAGGACTGGGATAAATTCAACTTATGGCGTTTCGAATCCAAAGTGAACGAAGAAACGATTCGCGCCTATTCCATGGCCAACTATCCCGGGGAAAAAGGGATCATCATGTTGAACGTGCGTGTCGCTTCCCCGCCGCCACGCTCACCGGATGGCACACCGCCTGGTAAAATGTCTTCCTACATTTTCAATTTGAAGCCCGGCGATGAAGTGACCATTTCCGGTCCTTACGGGGAATTCTTCATCGCTGACACCGAAGCCGAGATGATCTACATCGGCGGTGGTGCCGGTATGGCTCCGCTGCGGTCTCACATCTATGAACTGTTCAAGGAACGCAAGACCAACCGGAAAGTCTCTTACTGGTACGGTGCCCGCAGCATGCGGGAAATGTTCTATGAAGATGAGTTCCGTGCCATCGAAAAAGACTTCGATAACTTCAAAATGCATATCGCATTGTCCGATCCGATGCCGGAAGATAACTGGACCGGCCTGGAAGGGTTCATTCACCAGGTGCTGCTGGATGAATATCTGAGTAAACACCCGGCTCCAGAAGACTGCGAATACTACATCTGTGGTCCGCCCATGATGCTTTCCGCCGTCCGAAACATGCTGGATGATCTGGGTGTCGAACCTGAGAACATCAGATACGATGACTTCGGTTAAGACGAGATGCGTTTCGGCCTGGCATCTCACGCTGTTACTGCTGTTAAGTGTAACAGTTGTAGCCTGTCAGTCCGGGCAGAATCCGTCCACGACACAGGCGCTGCAGAAAGTACAGATCGAGGGACCCACGATGGGGACCTCGTATCATATTACCATCTGCGCTGATTCTGCAGAGGCCATCAACAATCAGCAGATCCAACAGGACGTTGATGAACTGCTGAAAAAAATCAATCAGCAGATGTCAACGTATATCAAAACCTCGGAGCTGTCGCAGTTTAACCAGGCGACTGCGGAGGAGTGGTTTGCGGTTTCTGCTCCGCTGGTGAAAGTTGTGGACGCGGGACTGAAGCTCAGTAAGCAGAGCGATGGTGCCTTTGATATGACCGTGGGTCCGCTGGTCAATCTATGGCACTTCGGGCCCGATCCGGGGAAGCGAACGATACCGCAAGAGAGCCGCATTGAAGCCGCACGCAAGAGTGTGGGCTATCACCATATTCAGGTGCAACACGATCCGCCGGCTTTGAAGAAGACGATACCGGATGTCTATCTCGATCTCTCGGCGATTGCCAAAGGTTATGCCGTCGATGAGGTGGGGGCCTACCTGGAATCACAGTCGTTTCAGAATTACCTGGTCGAAATCGGGGGTGAAATGCGGGCGCGGGGCGTCAATCAGCAGGGGCAGCCCTGGAAAGTCGGGATCGAGAAACCGGTCAGCGATCAACGGGTCGTACAGCATGTCTTTCCGCTGGATAATCTGTCGATGGCGACTTCTGGCAACTATCGCAATTTTTTTGAAGTGGAAGGCGTCAGTTACTCTCATACCATCAATCCCCGTACGGGATACCCGGTCAAACATACACTCGCTTCAGTGACTGTCGTGGGGGAAAATTGTATGAACTGTGACGCCCTGGCGACTTGCCTGATGGTATTAGGCCCCGATGAGGGGTATAATTGGTGTAAAGCAGGGAAGATCGCCGCTTATTTCATCGTGAAAACAGAGACCGGCTTTTCGGAACGCTACTCGCCGCAGTGGCGACAAATATTTGGAGAGGTAAACGAAAAATGATGTCTACAATCCTGTTTGCTCTCGGTATCTTTGTACTGGCGTTCCTGGGAATGGCCGTCGGCGTTATTTTCAGTAACCGCTGTATTAAAGGCTCCTGCGGTGGAATTGCCAACCTGGATGGTATGGAAGGCTGTTCTGAATGTGGAGGTTGTTCCATTTCCGATAAAAAGAAGCAGCAGGCCGAACAGATGTCTGCCGCCGGTTCCTGTGCGATCGAAGACGAGAAATAACTGCGCTGCAGTTGCTTTCCAGTCCCCTCTCGCTATCACGACACTTTGACGTGTTTTCTGCGCTACTGGAATCATTCGCCGGGAAAATCTCAAGATTTCCACTGGCAGAGCGAATCAGATATGAGACAATACAGACAGCGGTTACAACCACGAAGGGTGAGAACCGCCTGTTCCTGTCAGATCAGAACAATCTTAAGCTCAGTACATTCTAAATAAACGAGACCATCAGTTCTCGAGAGGAGACAGCGATGTCGATGGATGATCAACAGCCGGAACCCGTGCACGTTTCTACAGAAGAGGCCTGCTCTACGGACGAAGCCTGCGACCAGACGCAGAGCCAGACAGAGACGCAAGGTGAACGGAGGCGGAAATCAGAGTCTTCCAGTGTCCCGAATTCCATCGAGCGACTTCGCTCGGAATTCGACAAACTGCTGGGCGTCGCTGTCGAGCAGGGGGAACGCGCGCTGGACAGGCTGGGACTGTTTGGCAATGAAGCTGTCTGGATGCCACGTGTCGATGTTCTGGAACTGGAAGAGAAGGTGCAGGTCTCATTTGATCTGCCCGGCGTAACCGCCGAAGAAATTAATATCACGCTGGCGGGCAACATGTTGACGATTGCCGGCAGTCGCAGTACAGGAACGTTTACGACCTCCGGTCAGACGGCGCGCGTCAGTGAGCGTCCTTCAGGTCAGTTTCGTCGTTCGGTTCCGATGCCGGTTGCCGTCGATCCCGATAAAGTGACAGCTTCGGTCCAGAATGGGATTCTGAGTGTCGAGCTGGAAAAGTCGTCGACTGTAAAACCGCGTCAGATTCCGATCAGCAGTGCCGCCGGTACCAGCTTTTAGAGCGCATCACATTTAACCATCGCGTCTTTCAACCTGTTTTAGATCGTTAGAGTTCTCTGATGACCTGCGGCTCGACGGACTGTCCCGGCTGCAGGTTCATGCTGGGGGCGATAATCAGTCGGTCCCCGGCCTGGATTCCCTGTTCGATTTCGGCGTCAAAATCGTTCATCACGCCGGTTTTGACATCCGTCAGGATGGCTCTGTTATTGCGGACTACATACGCCTGCCACTGTCCCGAAGCACTGCGAAACAGGGTTGACCGCGAGACTTTGACTACATCCGGCTTGATCTCCGTATAAATTTTAACGCGGACCCGATAATCGGTGCCCAGGTTCCGCCGCTGTTGTTTCAACTGCTTCCACAGATTCTGGTCGAAGCTGATAATCACTTTCACGCGCTGCTGTTCGACTCCCAGTGAAGAGACTTTGGTAAAGCCTTTGGGGTAGATCCGTTTGACCTTGCCGCGCACGGATTGCCTGCCCAGCGCGGGACCTTCAATATCGACGAGCGAACCGATCTGAATATCCCCGACATATTGAGAGAGGACGTCCGCTTCAACTTCGAGTTCCTGCAGGCGTCCGATTTCCAGCAGAATGTCTCCGGCGGCCAGTGTGCGTTCATTGGAATAGTTTCTGGTCAGGATCGTCCCATCGACGGGACTGCGCATCGTGGCCCGTTTCTGGTCGCGGAGCAGCTGGTCCAGCCGGGACTGGGCTTCCTTCTGTTCTTCCTGCAGCACCGCAGTGGAGAGTTCTTTTTTCTCTTTGTATTTCAGAATCGAGATCTTGCCAATCTGCATGGCGCTCTGGATCGCCTGCAGGGAACGCCAGGTTAAAATGTCTTTCTGATAATCGATTTCGCTCTGTTTCTTGAACAGGTCCGCTTCGTTGAGTTCGCTTTCTGATAGTGCTTTCTGTTTGAAGAGCTGATATTTGCGGTCGAATTCATCCCGGGCGTATTGCCATTTGGCATGACTGGCATCCTGCTGTTTGCTGGCGGCTTCGACAGTCAGGTCCATCGACTTCAGGAATTCATCGAACTGCACCAGCGAGTTGTCTTCCAGTCGGGTATCGGACTGCTCAATGATTTTTCGCGCGAATTGTTCCACGCGATACCGGGCTTTGGCCACTTCCGCATCCAGGTCGGACGTATCCATGACGGCGACGATCTGGCCTTCCGTCACTTTCTCATCTTCTTCCACGGTGATCGGCAAGATGCGACCGTTTAACGGCATGGCGATGCGGTAGATGCGGGACAGGCTGGTCCTGGCCCGTTCCTCGATGAAGGCCTTGACTTCACCTTTTTCAGCAACAGTGACATCCACCGGGAGCGGCGCATCGGAGAAGAGGTAGAAGGCCCCCAGGCCGACGAGCAGGACCACCATGATGATGATTGATTTGCGGGACATGTTTATTCCTTTACATTGAGCGCGGTGAGCCAGTCCATATTACGGATGGCTTTCTGCACCGGCCAGTGAGAAATCAGGGTGAAAATAATTCCCAGCAGAACCGTGTAAACCCAGCTCATGGCATCGATGGTAAATGGCATCCGGAACAGCTCCGTATCGTAAGCAATGTTAATGCCTTTCGAGGCCCAGTAACCGGCGGGCAGTCCCAGCAGAATGCCGGGCAGGTTCACACAAAAACTCTCTCGCAGAAAGATCGAACCAACTTCCGCGGGAGTGTACCCGAGCACGCGGAGTGTGGCGATTTCCTGCTGCCGTTCTGATAGCGAGATGAGGGAAGCATTCAAAATGCTGCCAAAGAAAATCAGGCAGGAAAACACGATGACGACGACGATCATCACAATCATCTGATCCACGAGCACTTCCTGCAGTTTGTCTTTCTGATCGCGAATCGAAGTGACCGACTGTATGGCGGGGATCTGTTTGACCTGCCGATAAATCTGGCGGGTGACCTCCGGTCGGGGACTGGTTTTTAACTGCACGCTGGTGAGGGTTTGGGATTCCCCCATCAGGCGATTCAGGTAATCGAAGTCGGCATAGACGGTGAGCCCCAGGTAGCTGTCGATGATTTTCATGACGGGCACCTGTCTGGCGATCCGATCGCCGGCGACCGGAATCATTTCGAGGGAATCGCCCGCCTGGATCTGCAGGATGTCAGCCAGCTTACGCGTGACCAGAATGCCTGTCTCCGGTATGGCGACGCGGTTGCCTGCGGTGTCACGGGGAATGGTCAGCTGCGCGTTCTCTGTGATTCCCGTGATGCCGACTTTCTTTTCATGGATTCCATTTTTCAGCGTGCAGCCGATGTGAAACAGGGGTTCGGCCTCATCGACGCCGGCCAACTGCTGAGATTCGAGTAAAGCTGCATAATCATGGTCGTCTTTGAAGCTGATGTCGATGTCGCTCAGCAGCAGTTTGTCATACTGGAAATTGAGCAGCGCAAACGCGGAGTCGTACATGGAGAAGGTCACCAGCAGCAGCATTGCGCCCACGGTCGCAGAGAGCAGGCCTCCCAGGGTTCGCGTACGATTCCGAAAGATGTCGCGCAATACGAGTTGCCAGCGAAAGTCGAGTGCATTCCAGAAGGCAGGAATCTTCTCCAGTAATATTCGTCGGGCCCGCAAAGGGGGTTTGGGACGCATCGCTTCTGCCGGCGAAAGTCGCACGACCGATCGAACGCCTCGATAGGTTCCCAGCACCGCAAAGAAGATGCTGATCAGCATGCCCAGCAGGATGACCCGGGGATACATCTGGTTGACGAGGGAGGGGAATTCAAAAAAGTTACGATATTGGGCCGTCATGGCACCGGCCAGCGAATAGCCGATGAAAATTCCCAGCAACCCGCCTGCGATTCCGATCAGCAGGCCGAACTGGATGAAGTGCAGAAAGATTTCCTGGTTGGAATAACCGAGGGCTTTGAGGGTGCCCACGATGGTCCGCTGCTGTTCCGCCATGCGTGACATCAACAGATTCAGCGCCAGCGCAGCGACAATCAGAAAAATTGTGGGCAGAATTGTGGCGCTGACTTTGAGACCGTCAATTTCGCTTTTAAGAAACCAGTGTGATGACTGCTGTGCCAGGGGTGTGGTGGAAAACACGCCATACTCGTCGAGATTCAATTCCAGCTGATCGAGTATCAGCCGGACGCGATCCGGGCTTTGAAATTCAGGCGCCAGGTGTCCCAAAACCTGATTGGCGGCACCTTCGAAACCAAACACATCTTCAGCGTAATCATGTTTCAGATAAAATACGCCATACGATTCCGGTTCGGGAACCAGACCTCCTGGGCCGAGCAGGTAGACGAATTCGGAACTGATGGCGGTGCCCACAATCAGCAGGCCCTGCAGCCGGTGGTTCAAAATCAACTGGATAT
The DNA here is from genome assembly GCF_963972345.1 of uncultured Gimesia sp. Taxonomy (NCBI): domain Bacteria; kingdom Pseudomonadati; phylum Planctomycetota; class Planctomycetia; order Planctomycetales; family Planctomycetaceae; genus Gimesia; species uncultured Gimesia sp. The sequence goes on from NZ_CAXAVM010000030.1 coordinate 15,240, forward strand.
GATCCCCCGGCAGCAGATTGTGGGCTCGGGCGAAGGCATCGTTGAGGATGACTTCTTCCTGGCGCTGATCGGTGAAGTAGCTTCCCTGCTTGATGACAATACGGTTGATGGGCGGATTTTCGTGGGCCGGCAGGGATACCGCCTGGCCGGACAATGGCTTTTCGACTCCTTCCAGCGAAGCGGTGACTTCGAACACAATGCGGGGCAGAATACTTGTCACGCCGGGAACATCGGTCAAAGCGGCCAGGTCTCCGGTCGGAACTTTTTTCAGCTCCACTGAGAAGTCGGCCATCTGACAGAGTCGATAATAACTCTGGCGGGAATACTCGAGATTGTCATAAGTCGATGACATGGCGATAAAACAGCCGATGCCGACGGCAATGATACTGATGATCGCGATCAGCACCCCTTTGGCAGCGAATAACTCCCGCATTAATTTTCGATGCAGAACGTTCATTACCAGGTGACCTGATTCGCGGGGACAGGCTGTGGATTGATGCGGGTTTCAGCAATGGTGCCGGAACCGATACGAATCACCCGTTGTGCCATTTTTCCGATGGCGGAGTTATGGGTGATAATCACGACAGTCTTGCCCAGCTCCCGATTCAGATTCCCGAGCACTTCGAGGATTTTGCGACCCGTGGAAAGATCGAGTGCGCCCGTGGGTTCATCGCACAGCAGCAGTTCCGGATTTTTCACCAGCGCCCGGGCAATGGCCACCCGCTGCTGTTCTCCGCCTGAAAGCTGGGACGGAAAATGATTTGCCCGATCCGCCAGGCCGACCAGTTCCAGCGCATCGTCAGGCGACATGGGATCGTCACTGATATCTGCAGCGACGATGACGTTTTCCCGCGCGGTCAGTGTGGGAACGAGATTATAAAACTGAAACACAAAGCCGATATTTTCGCGGCGGTAACGGGTCAACTGCTGTTCGTTGAACTCGGAAATGTTCTGCTGGTGGAAAAATACGTCACCTGCAGTGGGAACATCAATGCCGCCCACGATATTCAACAGCGTGCTTTTCCCGGAACCGGAAGGGCCGACGATCACCAGGAATTCCCTGGCGAAAATATCGAGATCGACATTATGTAACACAGGAACAGAGACATCCCCGGTGAAATATGTTTTGGAAATCGATTTGAGAGCGAGCAGGATCGAACGCTCCTGGTTCTGCAGAGAAGGGAGTGCGTCGGTATCAGAAGCCGCCATGTTGTGATCTCGAAGCAGTAGAGGTGAATTACGTTACCTGGCAGGGGGCGTCCCTTTTCCACTTTCAATGTACTGGTCTCGTTGCCGTGCGTATTCTTCGGCAGTGATGTCTTCCGACGCCGTCGATGGCACATCCCCTGTTTCGGCGTTGCCTGATTTCTCGTACTCGGCGAAATAGCGTTTCAGGTAAGGAACACACCAGCCACAGCCGGTGCCGGCGCCTCCACATTCACTCAGCTGGCTGGCGCGCCGCGGGCGATGGATACGCAGATGGTTGATGATTTTTCGTTTACTGATATGAAAACAGTAACAGACTTTGTCGTCGAGTTTCACAATAGATACTAATTTCGTATTCGCCGGTAACCCGGTTCAGAATAAAGCGGAGACGTGATCGATCAAAACAGAAACGGTCAGCTCCAAGTGGTTAATTCAGGGAGCAGCAGCTCTTTCTATGTAAATCTTATTTGATTTCACCCTGAATGTCAGGGCTCCTTCGCTCAATATCTGCTCTAATAAATTTGAGAGAGTCGTATTTCTTCGGGAAAGCGCAATCGGCGTTTCCAGCAGACGGGGGTCATTTTTGACATTCTCTGCCAGCTCGAACCGGGTATCGAGCATTTCTTCAAACTGAATCATCATTGTTTTCAGGGGGATTTCATCTGTCTGGCGGAACTCGAGAATCGGGATCTGCAGCGCAAGTGTCACATCGGTCTGAGGCATAGCGGGTTGTGCCACAGGTTGAGGTTTGGGCGCAATCAGCGGAGGCAGGTTCTCCGGTTTGGCAGCAATTAATACCTGGTGTGCGAAGGGCACGTCGACAGCCTGGTCCGGGACTTCCGGTTCAGGTTGGTTCTGATTTTCATCAGCCGGTAATTCAGGAACCGCTTGGGCCATCGGCGTCTGATCCGCAGGAGTGTCAGTGGTCTCTGACTCCGCATCCGCGGCAACGGTTTCTGGTTCAGCTGCCTGGTTGTCGGCAATTTGAGCAGACGGGCGGTCATCGAAGAGGATCAGCAGTAACAGGATGAGGGCACCGGTGCCCGCGACAAGCCAGGCCATCAGGACGGGACTCGCCAGCAGATAAGTTCCCGCTTTCTGCAACTGCTTCCATCCGGTACGGGCCTTGATTACCAGGGGAGAGGGACCTGTGGGCTTCGGTTCCGGCTCGATATGGGAGATGCTGAGTTCACCTTGTGGGGTCGAAGTGATACGCAGTTGCTGCCCACAGTCGGGGCAGGGGAAGGTACTGCCTTCAACCTGTCTGTTGCGCATGCGAAGCATGGCCTGGCAGTGAGGGCATTGAAAGGTGGTGATATCCATCAGCGATCACCTGTGACGGGAATTCAGATAGCGCCTGATTATTGGGCAGGCGGAAACTCATATGTTTTCAGATTGTTCTGTTGCGCGAACGGCTTACTGGTTACGGTTGCCGTTTTCGCATTTTCATCAATGATCAGGCACATCTGATCCTGGTCTTTGACATTGAAGATGGCCTGAATGGTCTCTAATGCGGAGACCGTACCGAGGTTCATTGTCTGCCTCATGTTCTGGGTGTAACCGACCAGTTTTAAACCGGCTCCATCCAGAATGATCTTCGTTTTGGTTTCATCGGCAATATAAGCCAGAACTTCTTCCAGCGGCATGCGTTTGAAATCGACTTCGAGTTTCATCTTCAGCCGGTCCACCACCTTGTCCGGCAGTTGCGGTCCGGTTGGTCTGGGTTTGGCTTTAACGGAGAAGTCAGTGCGCGTGGATTCATCCCAGGTTAACAGGCTGGCCAGCGCCAGGTTTGGTGCCGCCCGTTCCGGGAGATTGCTGACCAACTGGGCGTAGCGCTCGCCTGATTGCTCCTGGTTGGCCATGCTGAAGGCTTTGAGCATCGCGGGAAAGCGGCCGATCACTTTACGGCTGCCGATGGTTCCCGGATTCATTTTTCGCACCCCTTGCAGCATTTCTTCAGGCAGTACATCAAGCTGTTCTTTGAGGTTAATTGCCAGTTTTCCCGGCCGAATCATCGTCGAATTGCGGAACGTCCATTCGGAATAAAAATCATCCGCACCGAGATGCATGCTCCAGGCAACGGTCTCAACATCTTCGCCGAGCCAGTCCAGAAACTCGTTCAGAAAAGGATGTGCTTTTTCCGGAAGCAATACGTCCTGCTGTCGACGGACTTCATCGGGATCGAAGACGATGGTCAGGTGTCGATCGCGGTCTGTCTGTTTGAGGATCGATTCAATGCCAGGTGAGGTGCTGCTATCGTACTCGCGTGATTCTGCCATCTCTGCAGCCCGGAGATTTCCCGGAGGGCCGATGACATAGGTGTTTTCATCAACAATCATCGAGGAATATTTGTCACCGGAATAGACGGGAAAACTGTAGTCGTCGAGTCGCTGGCCATCGAATTGTGCTATCAGTTCCGAGCGTTTGAGGGGCTCCGTGGGTCGGATCACCGCGGCGTACTCGGGTGGTGCTCCCGGTGAACCCAGAATCAGATAGAAGGTCAGTTCTTCAATCTGGGCAGGTCCGGTCAGGCAGATTTCTTTGATTTTCTGTTCGGCCCAGATCCCGACCGGTCCGAGACAGGCACGAAATTCTTCGCCCTGGGAACCGGGGGCCCAGAGTGCGGCGGGGTGTAGATGAATCAGGATCCGTGTACCAGCGGGAACATACAGCAGGCGGATCGGCGTTCCGTTTGTCGGGCTGGGAGCCACTTTGGCTGGAGGCGTATAGGTTTGAGTCGAAGCTACGGTGGAACTGGCAGCGGCAGACGGTGCCGGCGCGGGTTTAGCCGGTTTGGTGGCGATGGTCTCTTCGACCTGATCCCAGGCGAAGTAGCCGCCGACTCCGATCAGGAGCAGGACAATCACGATGCTGGCAATCGTTACGTTTCTGCGTTTTGCATTTTTGCGGCGTAACTCACGCAACCGCGCGACGCCGGCATTTTCTGTAGACTCGACTGCGATGTCGGGAAACGCGGGACCGGTGTTTCCTGTATCGACGCCGGGAGCAGGCGTGGTGTTAATCACGGGCGGAGCGGAGGTATCAATCTGAGGCAGACCCGATGCGGGCGGCTTCACCGCGGGTTCCGGCGCAGCAGGAGGTGGTGTCACGGGATCATCGGGTACCCACTTGGCAGAAGTCCCCACGACTGGCGTGGTGGGTTGTGCCAGTTCAATCTGAATGGATTCTTCCTGCCGGGGTGGTGCAGACGGCGGGGGGGTGACCTGTTCGATTTGCGGATCGGAGGCGGGCGGATTGTCAACAGGTGCAGTCGGGGCAGAGCGTTCACTGCTGGCGGGAGTCGTCATGGCGGGAAGTTTCAAAACAAAAGCCTGTTTACAGTTGGGGCATTTTGCTTTTTTTCCGAGCAGACTTTTATCGCGGAGCTTGAGTTTTTTTTTGCAGTGAGGGCAAGGGACAGCAATGGTTGACATGAATCAGCCTGTCAGGTGTGGTTTCTTTAAAGTCAGTTACAGTCAGGATTAAAGCGGAAGTCAGGCGACCGCTTTTGCGCAGCACTTCTGTTTATCATACGTCGAGAGAAGCAGTGCTGCCAAGTCTTTTTGAGGCTAGTTTTGGATTCCACCGGCATTTGCTGAAGCGAAATCAGGTAGTCGCCGACCTCACCCCCGCGACTTCCTGGGATGATAACTCGGCCAACTTCGGTAGTGATCATGTTGGTGGGGCGCATTTCGTGTTCGCCGATGGTTCCGTGCATTTTCTCTCAAGAGAACATGAATTTCACGGTATACCAACATTTGAGCGATAAAGACGACGGTAATACTGTCGAATTCCCGTAATCGGACTTCTGTAAATCGCTTTCATTCAGACGGCAGCGGCGGGAACAGCGCAGACACCTCAGCTAGATACCAGGTGGTGCTGCTTTTCCTGCCGAAGTTGATCGATTCTGCATTATTTCCCCGACACTAAGTACCTGCTGCCGATTCTTTTCTCAGGGACGATTCTATCTGGTTGTGAAGCCAGGTTGGAGACCCCCGAAAAGCCTGCTGATACTGCGTCCGTATCCGGAAAAGTGACTTTGAATGGCAGCCCGGTCACTTCAGGGCAGGTCGGGTTATATTCAGTCGATTATGGCACGCTTATCCAGGGTGATCTTGATAAGAAAGGGGAATTTACCATTGCAGACCCTGTGGCTCCCGGTGACTACCAGGTCTTTTTTATCGGTACGAAAGGGATGCCTGATAAATACATAAGTGAAACCTCAAGTGACTACATCGTGACTGTTAAGGATGAAGCGAATCAACTGACGATCGATATCAAGTCCTGATTCGTCGGGAAACCACTGCCCTGTTCCCCGCTTAACCGAAGAGTCCTTTGATGACGGCACCTCCTTCAACCAGCCTGACCGGGCGGCCGACGGGGGTGTGCAGTTCCATCTCGGCGTCCATCTGCATGGCTTTGCACATGGATTGAAACAGGTCGTCGACCTGAACCGGGTCTTCGGTGATTTCCTGACCATTTTCGTCCGTTTTGCCGATGACCTGTCCACCTTTGATGCCGGCGCCTGCCATCAGCAGGTTAAAGTTTCTGACCCAGTGGTCACGACCGGGGGCAGGGGGGCGGGCATTGATCTTGGGAGTGCGACCGAATTCGCCCATGCAGAGTACCAGCGTTTTTTCCAGCAGTCCCCGTTGTTTGAGATCCAGCAGGAGTTGAGACAGTCCCTGGTCGACTTCCGGGGCGCGACGTTCCATGCTGCGGAAGACATTGGTGTGCATGTCCCAGCCGGTGCTGCGGACTTCCACAAACGGGACGCCTGCTTCGACCAGCCGACGGGCAACCAGCAGGCCCTGTCCGGTCTGTGATTTTCCGTAGGCTTCCTGCATGGCGGCGGGTTCATCATCGAATTGAAACGCCTTCAGCCGCGGCGAGGTCATCATCAGGTTGGCTTTCTGATAGAGTTCGCTCTGTTCCTTCACCAGCGCCGCTGCGCCCGCCTGGGCGAATTCATTCTCCTGCTGGCTGAGTAAAGCGAGCCTTCTGCGTTGCCGCAAATCAGATGTCGTGTTGACGACGTTGTCCGGCAACATACCCGGGCGATCAATGATGAAGGGAGCCACCTGGACTCCCAGAAAGCCCGAACTCAGGGTTTGACCGATACTGACAAAATTAGGGATATCGGATTGCGGGTCTCCCAGTTCGGGGGCCACAACCGAGCCAAAGTGCGGGAACTTTTCGATGCCCATCATGCGATGTCCGGTATGCAGGTGATAGGTGCCTCGTTCGTGGGCAGCCTCTTTCCCGGTCATGGCGCGAATCACGGCGATTTCATTCATCACGCCCGCGATTTTGGGCCAGTGATGCGCGATTTCGACTCCGGGCGTCTGAGTCTGAATTTTTTTCGTTTCTCCTCCGTTGGGTGTACCCGGTTTGGGATCCCAGGTTTCCAACTGGCTGGGAGCACCGGCCAGCCAGAGCAGAATGCAGGAACGACCCTCTTTTTTCAGATCCTCGGCGTGCAGGCGAAACTGAGAGAGCAGAGACGATCCACCAACTCCCAGGGCGGCTGTCTGCAGAAAATTGCGGCGCGACAATCTGCCACTTCGATTCAGATTCAGGTGTAAGAGCGCATCGGTTTGCATTTGACTGTTCCTGTGTGTGGAGTCTGTCAGCGTTTAGTGCGAAACTCAGTGGAATTGAGCAGAACCCAGAGCAGGTCGTCGACGGCTTCGTCGCGTTTTTCTGACTCACGCAGATAGCTGAGATTACGCTCCCGTTCGGACGGGGTCGCATGTCGGGCCAGGACATTCAGATAGAGTGACTGAACCAGATCCGTATCGGAAGGGAGGCTCAACAGCCGCTGTTTCAGTTCGCTCTGTGAGAGCCTGGTCTGCAGTTCCCGGTTATTCATCATCAGCAGTGCCTGTTGGATTGAACCTTCCAGCGCATCCTGCGGGAGGGAGGGGTTCATATCAAAGGCCTGGATGATTTCTTTACGAATGGACGGGGCTTCTCCGATCAGGTTTTCGACCGAGTCGGCAATCACGTCGGGACGCAAACGCGCGGGTCTGACTGCGGTAAACAAGTCCGCTGCAGAGTCGCTGGTACGGATCTCGCGTTGATAAGCCTTTGAGTTCATGATCAGCCGAAAAACCCATTTGGGGTCGAAGTCTTTATAGCGAAAGTTGGCGGCGATGCGATTCACGACCGGTTTGTGAATGACTTCACTGTCAGGTCCGAGGCTGTCGACATCGTAGAAGCCATCGCCGAGGAGTTCACTCCAGATGCGATTCACATAAGCCCGCGCGAACCAGTAATTTTTGGGGTTGTAAGCCAGGTAAGCCGCGATCGAAACACGGCGTGCGTCGGCTTTCATTTCCTCGTGTGGTTTTTCGCCCAGCAAAAAGCGGGGCTGGACGACAGTCTGGACCTTGGGGTCAGTCTGGTCAGGCATTTTGTAGGTGTAAGGATGAAAAAACGCTGCCAGTTCGTGGAACTGTTCCCGCTTCCAGTTGTCGAAAGGATGGTCATGGCATTCGGCACATTTGATGCTGATGCCCATGAAAATACGGGCCGTCTGAGAGGCGAGTTCGGTAGACTTGTTTTCGCAGGCCAGCACAAAATTATTGGGACCATAATCCTGCCCATAGTCGTTACGAACCGCTTTATTCCGCTCGGGAGTTGCCGAGATCAGCATTACGGTGATGTAATCCCAGGGAGCGCCTTGATTGAACTGTTCTGCCAGCCAGTTTTCCAGTGCCTGGGGATCAACGCGGTTTTTGTTTGCTTCGCTTTCATAAAAAATCACCGAGGTCCAGTAGCGGGCCCATTTGCGTCCATACGCCGGCGATTCCAGTAATTCATCAATGAGTGCACTGCGTTTGCCCGGATGCGCATCTTTGATAAAGGCTGCTATTTTTTCCGGATCAGGTAGCTGCCCGGTCAGATCCAGCGAGGCCCTTCTGAGGAAGGTCTCATCATCCACTGGTTCTGCTAACGCCTGAGTGGCAGGCCCCAGTTCCTGTTCGAGCGCCTGATCCAGATCGGCGGAGCTGAAGTTGATCCGCTGCGCGATGCGGCGAGTGGGCATGGTCTGCCTGATGTAACCCAGCAGTTGCATTTTCTGCTCCTGGGTTTTTAACGGAGGCAAATTCAACGGCGGCGTTTTTTTTGCCGCGTTCTTTTTTGGTGCTGCCGACGAAGAGACTGAAATAATCAGACAAGTCAAGGCAACTAGAACGATCCATCGAGAAGAGGCGCGACGCTTCATTATGGAGAAACCTGTTTGAGAGAGGGGTAAGACAATCTGGATACAGTTGCGTCAAATACAGTGGATGATTTCAGCGTATATTCAGAATGGGAGCCTCAAGCAATGAATTCTGAGTGAATATCAACTGATCCGGAGACTCTTACTTTATGTTACAGCGTTGTGCTTGAAGGTAAACAGAATTTGATGCAATCGGGTCAGGTAGTCTGCAGATACTTTTTCAGGAAGATGCAGATATCTATTCAGTTGAGAACGACTACAGCACTGAAATTGCGAACAAGTGTACTTTAGTATTGACCGCAGATTGGATCGCATGTATACTTATTGAGGTCTGAAGTGTCGTATGTCAAATGTGAGGTATCTCACACATTTTTGTGATTTCAGGGTCAAACATGGCAGGTATTTCATGCAGAATACCGGGAAAAACGAATTAATCTGACATTCCGTCAAATTGTCATGTATGATTGTAAGTGGCTTATATGTAACGGATTAAAGATATAAAAAAAGGGGGATGTCTGAAGCGGTGCCGATATTTTGATGCAATCTTCGCTGGATTGGCTAAAATTATTTACGTGTGAACTTTTCCTTCTCAAATTCGTCTTCTATTACGTAGTAAGTGACAGAGCCTGGAGATGAATGACGTGAAGGACACGATGGTCACCGGGAACAGTCATAAACAGAGGGTGGGGAATCATGATCAGTTCAAAATACAACAATCCGGCAATCAAGCAGCTGGCAGAGCAACAGGTAAAGTATGCCCCTCGCGATGTCAAGCTGGCTCAGATCACGCGGGCTGAAGAACTACTGTCCGAAGCCGAACAGGATCAGGAATATGCTTATCCAGAGCTCTGTCGTCAGATTACGACATACCGCTCGGAGTTGTATCCCGATCTCGTCATCTCAGGAGCCGATGTACTGCAAGATGTGCGCTGCTTCATTGAAGATCTGTCCGACAGTGCAGAGATCGAAGTCGAAGATGTTTCCGAAGAGGTTCTCACAGTGCAGGACCTGAGTAAGAAATTCAATATATCCACCAAGACCGTAGATCGCTGGAGAGACAAGGGGCTGGTCAGTCGCCGGTTCCGGTTTAACGGGCGAAAACGGGTTGGTTTTCTGAAATCCTCGGTGGATCGTTTCCTGCAGAAGAACCGCGGACATATTACCCGCAGCATGAACTTCAGTCAGTTGAGTGATGAAGACCGTGAAGAGATCCTGCGTCGTGCCCGACGTCTGGCCCGGTATGGCGGATGCCCTGCCGAGATCAGCCGCCGCATCGCCAGGCATATGAATCGATCTCCTGAGACGATTCGTTACACGTTGAAAAATTTTGACCGGGAGAACCCTGAGTTGGCTATTTTTCCTAATGCACCAGAGAAAATTACGGATCAGCAGAAACGCGACATTTACAACACGTTTCGGCGGGGGATCCCCGTAGAGAAACTGGCGCGGCGTTATTGTCGCACGAAGGCCAGTATCTACCGGATTATTTCAGAGGCACGGGCGGCCCGTCTGCATGCTCAGACCATCGACTACATGCACAGCGATGAGTTCGAGCAGGCCGATGCTGAGAAAGTGATTCTGGGTCCACCTCCCGAAGTCGATAAATCCAACGAAAAGGTGCGCACGCCACCCGGATTGCCTCCTTACCTGGCCAGCCTGTATTCCATTCCGCTGTTAACGCGGGAAGAAGAGGCATATTACTTCCGTAAGTTGAATTTCCTTAAATACAAGGCGTTTCAGATTCAGGAACAGCTGGATCCGAATCGTCCTAAGGCCCGGGATATGGATCAGATCGAAAAGTTGCTCGACGAAAGTACGGACGTGAAAAACTTCCTGATTCGCAGCAACCTGCGTCTGGTCGTGTCGATCGCCAAGCGTCACATTCGTCCGGGAGGCAACTTCTTCGAAATGGTGAGTGACGGGAATATGTCACTGATCCGTGCGATTGAAAAATTTGATTATACCAAAGGGAATAAGTTCTCAACCTACGCCAGCTGGGCGATCATGAAGAACTACGCCCGTTCCATTCCAGCCGAGTACAAAGTGCTGGACCGGTTCCGAACGGGGAACGATGAGTTGTTCTTCCAGTCGACCGACGAGCGGGAAAGTCAGTATCGTGAAGAGCTGATCAATCAGAAGCAGCATGCTGTGATTATGAGCATTCTGGATCAGCTGGATGGGCGTGAGAAAGATATTTTGATTTACCGTTATGGTCTGAATGCCCGGAATGAGCCTCAGACCCTGGAACAGGTAGGGGATCGTTTCGGCGTGACCAAGGAGCGGATCAGGCAGCTGGAATCCCGGGCGCTGAAGAAGCTCCGCCGGATTACCCAGGTGGAACGGGTCGAGATTCCCGGAATATAGAAGCAGGCTCTGCTGATCCGGTCTGACTGGATCAGTTTAGTGAGTTCTCCCCTTGAGCAGGCATGGCTGTTGTGAGCCGTGCCTGCTTTTTTTTACGGTCTGTCCGAACCTCCTTCCGGATTTTCTTCTCTGAAAAACAGTCCTTTAGCGGTTGGCTCATTGAACTTAGCATACGAAGCGTTTAAGGTTGGTTTTTTCCAGCAAAATAGAGCGATGGCGAGGACAGAAAAGCAGATTGTTTCGAGATGGAAAATCTTAGGCCGTATAGGCATACAGCATTAAGAAAAGATAACAATTTTTCCAATCAGCCAGGCGTTCACACTTGCAAGCAAGTGCCTGATTGCTATATTGAGCTGCTTACTGAGTATCGGCGGGGAAAGTACCTCTTTAGCCAGGCGAGTTGTTCAGGTTGCATGAGGCTTGAAGCCTGTTAGCTTAGTTTTCAGGTCAACAGGCTAGCGTAGCTCAATCGGCAGAGCATCGGTTTTGTAAACCGAAGGTTGTGGGTTCGATTCCCACCGCTAGCTCTTTTGCCTGGATTGCCACAAAAAAATAATTAGTTAACGTGTTTGTGGTGTTAGGTTTGTAAAATCCAGCTTCGGCTGGTTGGGGGGAATTCCCGAGCGGCCAAAGGGGTCAGACTGTAAATCTGATGGCTACGCCTTCGCAGGTTCGAATCCTGCTTCCCCCATTATATAAATGTTGGAGTTTGACTGAGTCACAGTGCAGTGCGGGTGTAGCTCAACGGTAGAGCCCCAGCCTTCCAAGCTGGTTGTGAGGGTTCGATTCCCTTCACCCGCTTTTTTATAAGTTTTGAGATTCGATTAAATATCAAAAAGTGCTGCTGTGGCTCAGTTGGTAGAGCGCGTCCTTGGTAAGGACGAGGTCATGGGTTCAAGTCCCATCAGCAGCTTTTTGAGTTGATTTTTAAGTGGTTATCAGGAGGTGTGTGCCTCTTGCGTGCGAGGGGTGACTCCTGTTTTTACCTCGCTATTTGTTTTGTTGGTTTTATTGTTTAAGTCTGGCGTTGTGTCAGGTTTAAAAAAGGGGTTTTAAAGAGAGATGGCTAAGGAAGTCTTTGAGCGAACAAAGCCGCACGTAAACGTAGGTACGATTGGACACATCGACCATGGTAAGACAACTCTGACAACAGCATTGCTGGCCGTTCAGAGCGAGAAGGGTCTTGCCCAGATGAAGAGTTATGCTGATGTTGCGAAGGGGGGAACCGTTCGTGACGATACCAAGACTGTGACAATTGCTGTGAGTCACGTGGAGTACGAAAGCGAAACTCGTCACTACGCTCATATCGACTGTCCTGGTCACGCTGACTATATCAAGAACATGATCACCGGTGCTGCCCAGATGGATGGTGCCATCCTGGTGGTTTCCGCTGCTGACGGCCCGATGCCTCAGACGCGTGAACACATTCTGCTGGCACGCCAAGTGGATGTGCCTTCGCTGGTTGTTTTCCTGAATAAGTGTGACCTGGTCGACGACGAAGAGTTGCTCGAGCTGGTTGAAATGGAAATTCGCGAGCTGCTGACCAAGTATGGTTTTGATGGAGACTCGATCACGATCGTACGTGGTAACGCCAAGGGTGCTCTCGATCATCCTGCTGACGAAAAGTACAATGCCTGCATTGGTGAGCTGATGGATGCTCTGGATGCCAACATTGAAGCTCCCGAACGTGAAGCTGATAAGCCATTCCTGATGGCGATTGAAGACGTGTTCTCGATCGCTGGTCGTGGTACTGTGGTAACCGGCCGTATCGAGCAGGGCAAAATCACTGTCGGCGATAAAGTGGAAATCGTTGGTCTGCGTGATACCCAGGAAACAACCTGTACCGGCGTGGAAATGTTCCAGAAGACTTTGAATGAAGGTCTGGCTGGTGACAACGTGGGTATTCTTCTGCGTGGTACCAAGAAGGAAGACGTCGAGCGTGGTCAGGTTCTGGCTGCTAAAGGCTCCATTCCTCCGCACACCAAGTTCGACGGTCAGGTTTACGTACTGAGCAAAGAAGAAGGTGGTCGTCATACTCCGTTCTTCAACGGGTACCGTCCTCAGTTCTACTTCCGAACAACCGACGTAACCGGTTCAACCACATTGATGGGTGGCGCAGAAATGTGTATGCCTGGTGATAACGTTGAAGTTCAGGTTGAGCTTGGTAAGCCTATCGCCATGTCTGAAGGTAGTCGCTTCGCGATTCGTGAAGGTGGTCGTACCGTTGGTTCTGGTGTGGTTACCAAAATCGTTGAGTAGTTGAGAGTATTGCTTTTACTGTTGAATATCTGGTGTCCACCCTGTTTTCATGGGGTGGGCACCTTCAAGTTATACTAGATTTGTGAAATCGTTGTCCGTCAGGGCTGAGGGCTGTTATGGCACGTGAATATGTATGGTTAGAATGTACTGAGACCGGAATGCGAAATTATCGGGTCAGTAAGGAAACTCGTGGCACAGAGCGACTTTCACTGATGAAATATTGCCCGAAGCTGCGTCGTCACACTCTGCACAAAGAGTCTCGCAAGAAATAAGCGTCTTGCTGGCCGGGGTTTTGTGACTGGTGTCGGTTTTTTGAGTTGCTTCCGGTTATCAAAGTATCTGGTCGGTTCAGGCAGGTAGACGGGTGTAGCTCAATTGGCAGAGCACTGGATTCCAAATCCAGCGGTTGGGGGTTCAAGTCCCTCCGCCCGTGTTTAAAGAGTTGCAATTGCTGTCAGGGTGTGTTGAGGTGTCTGGTCTGATGTCTCTGGCGTGGTAAAACGCAGGATTGCGGTTATTTGTTTCGCCTCTGTTTATAAATATTTTAGTAAACTGGTCTCATGGCTAAATCCAAAACGGAACAAGCGTTCTCGGCTACTCTGGTGAGTGGCGGTTTGTATAAAAGAAATCAGGGACGACTGGTCCGTCAGTTGACTGCGCTGGGCTTGGTGGCAATTGCCATTTTTGGGGCTTATTCGCTTTACAACGTGCTGCCTCTGGGGATGTCTCCTGGAATGCAGAAGGGTATTGCGGTCTCGATTGTTGTGATTTGTACGTGGCTGGCATACCGGGTGGTGAATTTTCCCCGTTTTGCAGACTTTCTGATCTCGGTAGAGGCAGAAATCAGCAAGGTCACGTGGGCGACCTGGGAGCAGTTGTGGCGGTCTACCGCGGTCGTGATTGTGTTGATGTTTTTTTTAGCGTTTTTACTGCTGGCCTTTGACGTATTCTGGCAGTGGTTGTTCAGATTGATCAACTTTTTGCAGATCTGACGAAGAAGAGGGTCTGCCTTTCAATGAATTACAGAGTTTTTTGAGCTGTACTTCTTGAATAAATTGTTCTTCCTGCTCATTATGAGCGATTCCTGTTTTTTGCGGTCTTCTGGATTGCAGCATTAGAGTCAAACAGGGCTTTTGTCAGATGCGGAAGCTCTATTGAAGGTGTCTCATGAGTAATGATTCTGGTTCTGAACCGACCTCTGAAAGTCCGGAGGGCTCAGAAAAGCGCCTCTGGTACGTGTTGAAGGTGCAGAGCAACCGGGAGAAATCCATTCGAGACGCACTCTTACGCGGCATTAAGCGGGATGGGCTGGAAGAGTATTTCGGGGAGATTATTATCCCCACAGAAAAAGTGGTAGAAACAAAGGGTGGTAAAAAGCGGGTCTTTGAGCGAAAGCTGTATCCGGGATATCTGATGATCCAGGTCGAGCTCAATGATGACAGCTGGTATCTGGTGCGTTCCACGAATGGAGTGGGGGACTTTACCGGAGCTGCAGGTCAGCCGATCCCCATGCAGGAGCATGAAATTGCCCGTATGCTGGGACGTGAAGAATCAAAAGAAGAAACCCCTGTCAAAATCAAGCTTGATTTCCAGGTGGGTGATGTAGTCAAGGTGAAGGATGCCACCTTCGAAGGGTTTGAAGGAACCATCGATGCGGTTGATGAAGCCAGTGGCAAAGTAACCGTTCTGATTGAAATATTCAGTCGTCCGACTCCGACGGAGTTGGAGTACTGGCAAATTGAAAAAGTTTAACGGGTCATCAGGCTCTGTGTTAAACAGTAAAGATTCATCTATTTATAAAGTGTTTGAAAGTCGGTCGAATGGCTAAGCAGCTTGTTGCAGAAGTAAAAGTTCAGATTCCCGGTGGTGCGGCGACTCCGGCTCCTCCTGTTGGTACAGCCCTGGGCCCCCACGGTGTCAATATCGGTCAGTTCGTTCAGCAGTTCAACGATCGTACCAAGGATATGGCCGGAACGACGATTCCCGTTGTCATCAGCGTGTACAACGACCGTTCGTTTGACTTTATCATGAAGAGTCCGCCCGCTGCGGGATTGCTGAAGCAGGCTGCTCAGATCGCCAAAGGCTCGGGTAACCCCAAGCGAAACAAAGTCGGCAAAGTGACTATGAATCAGTTAAAGGAAATTGCCAAGACCAAGTTTGCGGATCTGAATGCTCCTGACCTTGATCAGGCTGCAAAAATTATTGCCGGTACTGCTCGCAGCATGGGCCTTGAAGTTGAAAAATAGACCGGTCTGCTGAATGTCTTCCTGTGGGAAGAGCTCAGGCTTAAGTACAGGCAAAAATTCATTAATCCATCTCACGTTTAGTCGGATAGAGAGTCATGGGAAAACAATCCAAGCGAATTAAGTATTATAACGAAAAGCTGGCAGGCGTCGGTACAGTCGGTCTGGAAGAGGCGGTCGAAGTGCTGAAGTCTCTGGAGAATGATCTGCCCGCCAAAATCAAGCCGGTCAAAATGGACCAGACTGTTGAGCTGGCCGTGCGGTTGGGTGTAGACCCCCGTCAGGCTGACCAGCTGGTGCGTGGTTCTATCAATCTGCCTCACGGAATTGGTAAGACACAACGGGTTGTTGTGTTCGCTCAAGGGGCCAATGCAGATGCTGCGGAAGCCGCTGGTGCCGATGCCGTTGGTGGCAAAGATCTGGCTGAAAAAATCAAAGGTGGCTGGCTCGACTTCGATGTGGCGATTGCGACACCCGACATGATGGGTGTGGTGGGCCCGCTGGGGCGCGTGCTGGGACCTCGTGGTCTGATGCCATCTCCTCGTGCCGGTACTGTGACCCAGGATGTGGGCACCGCAGTTCAGGATTACAAAGCGGGTAAGGTTGAGTTTCGTGTGGATGCCGGCGGCAACATTCATTGCCGGGTCGGTAAGTTGTCGTTCGATGCGAACCAGCTGGTCGAGAACATTCAGGCGATGCTGAAGTTTCTGGATTCTCTGCGACCTTCCTCGGTTAAAGGGTCTTATGTACGGAATGTTGCTGTTTCAGCGACAATGAGCCCCGGGATTTCCGTTGCTCTCTAGTTGCAGAGATCATCTGGAAATCATCATTAAAACAAAGAAACAGTTTTCGGCGTTTCATAAGCTGGAAGAGATCTAATGAGTAAAATTGTAAAAGAAATGATCATCTCCGAGATTGAGGCTCGGATCAGCGAAGTCCGTGACTTCGTCGTAGTTGATTCTGCAAAAGTGGACGCGATTACCGATAACGGTCTCCGCCTGAAGCTGCAGGAAAAAGGGATTGCCTCCCTGACGGTGAAGAATTCCCTGGCACGCCGGGCCCTGGCCAATATTGGCGTTGAAGGTCTGGATGAAGTTCTGAAAGGACCATCCACTCTGGTCTGGGGCGGGGAAGACATTGTCGCCCTCTCTAAGGAGATGACCAGGTGGGCTTCCGACATCAGTACGCTGGAAATTAAGGGTGGTGTAACAGAAGGAACACCGCTTTCATCGGATGATGTTACAAAGTTGAGTAAGAGCCCTGGTCGAATGGAATTGATCGGCGAAATTGTCTCCCGGATCCTTGGACCGGGTGCACAGTTGGCAGGGGCGATCAAAGGTCCTGGTGGGACCCTTGCAGGGCAAATTAAGACAATTTCCGAAGGGGAAGAATCCTCTGAAGGAGAGGAATCATAATTCGCTGATTTTTTCGGGGATTGTGATTTCATTGTCAGGATTTGCAGCAACGGCTGCTGAAGCTAAGCAGCGTTGATTCAATTTACATTGTTGAGAGATTTTATTTTACGCATTCGTGCGAAAGGAAAGAGAAGATGGCGACAGCCGAAGCAACAACTGAATTTGGTGAAGAAACCAAAGAACTGGGTGACAAAATTGCTGGATTGACATTGCTCCAGGCTAAAGATCTGGCTGAATACCTCGACGAAGTTCATGGTATTAAAGCTGCCGCCGGTGGCGCTGTCATGATGGCTGGTCCTGCTGCTGAAGCTGGTCCTGCCGCTGAAGAAAAGACAGAATTTGACGTCATTCTGACCGGATTTGGCGACAACAAGATCCCGGTAATTAAGATCGTCCGTGCGGCCACAGGCCTGGGACTGAAGGAAGCAAAAGACCTGGTCGAAGGTGCTCCCAAGCCACTGAAAGAAGGCATTTCGAAAGAAGATGCTGAAGCACTGGTTAAGGAAATCAAAGAAGTCGGCGGTACTGCTGAAGTTAAGTAGTCCATCACGAAAAAAGCCATCTGGATCTGACCTGTGCCGAAATTGTTTGGCACAGGTTAGGTTTCCGTTTATATGTACATATGGTTTTTTTCTGCGAATGATTGAAGTGTTCTGTTACACAGTTTACAATGCTTACGAGCAGGAGCGCGCGAAAATGGTCGGGTCGTCTTCGAACGTAGGTGGAGTGACTGTATTCAGAAGCTTTGTTCGTTACGTATTGATGCTGCTTCCTATTTGTTTCCGTAAGTTTATCTGCTTCGATCAGTCATCGTTTCAGTCCCATTTGGTCTAAGCAATCGACTCATTGCACTCTCTTTTGAATAGCAAAGTAGTATTGAGCGATTTATCAGGCTTTAATTTAATCAAGCGATTCGCTTTTAATGCAGCATCTGGGGCTGTATTCTCTCGAGGTGCGCGCTGCGGTTCCTCGCTATTCTTGGTTTATGCTCTGTCAGTCCTCCCGCATCAACTGCGCAGCGCATTTCCACATCTGGCACCAGGTAAGTAGAAAAGATCATCTTAATGCCGATTCCAGCACAGCGAACTATTCCCACAAATACTGTCAAGAACTTTGGTAAGATTGAACATAGTTTTGAGTTGTCTGATTTAACACAAATCCAGACTTCGTCCTATGCGAGTTTTCTTCAGGCCGACAAATCGCCACGCGAGCGAAAAAATCAGGGGCTGGAAGAAATTCTTCGTGAAGTGTTTCCGATCGAGAGTTACCAGGGACAATACCAGTTGGAATACGTCAAGTATGAACTGGGCAAGCCCCGCTATACTCCCACGGAATGTCGTCAGTTGCGTATGACTTATGGCCGGCCTTTCCGTGTCTGGTTGCGTCTTGTGAAAGAGCAGCCCATTGAAGAAGAAGTTTACCTGGGCGATCTGCCCGTGATGATCGGCGGTGGTGAATTCATCATCAACGGGGCAGAGCGGTGTATCGTCAGCCAGTTGCACCGTTCACCTGGTGTGGACTTTGTGTTGAGTTCAGAGCCGGGAGAAAAGAAAGAATATTCCTGCCGGGTGATTCCCGAGCGTGGCAGCTGGATCGAGCTGGTAGTCGGCAAGAAAGACACACTGGGCGTACGCATTGACCAGAGTGGTAAATTCTCAGCCATGACCCTGCTGCGGGCGATGTCCAAGGATTATTCTTCCGACACCGATCTGGTCAAACTGTTTTACGATACGAAATCAGAAAAGATTTCGTCCAGCAACGCCATGGAAAAGCTGCTGGGTAAGATCGTGGCAGAAGACATCATCTATCCCGCCGGTCATGACCGTTGTGGTGAGATCATTCTGGACTGCTGTGGAACCATCACGGAAGAGCTGATCGATGAGATCGTTGACACCGGTTTGAAAACGGTTGAGATCGTGGAAGAAGTCAACGACCTGCTCGTGCTGCAGAGTATTGCTGAAGACCCGACTGCAAGCCACGAAGAGGCGCTGCTGCGAATTTATTCCCGCCTGCGTCCTGGTAACCCTCCCCAACTGGAGCGTGCCGTTGATCTGTTCAAAGAAAAGTTCTTTGACGTGAATCGCTATCGCCTGGGTCGTGTGGGCCGTTTCCGTATCAACCGCAAATTCAAGCAGGACGTTCCCGATACGGAAATGACACTGCGTCCGGAAGACTTTATCAATTCGATTCGTTACCTGGTTCGGCTGCGGGTCGGTGAATCCTCTGCCTATGTCGATGACATCGATAACCTTGGTAACCGTCGTCTGCGTACGATTGATGAACTGGCATCCGATGAAATCCGTAAAGGGTTCCTGAAACTGCGTCGTACCGTTCAGGAGCGGATGACTCAAAAAGACGTTGAAGAAATGTCACCCCGGACTCTGATCAACCCCAAGAGTGTTTCTGCCGCCATCGATTTCTTCTTTGGTCGCAGTGAGCTTTCGCAGGTCGTTGACCAGACCAACCCTCTTTCCATGCTGACTCACGAGCGGCGTCTGTCTGCTTTGGGGCCAGGTGGTTTGAACCGGAAACGTGCCGGCTTCGAAGTCCGCGACGTACACATTTCTCACTACGGACGAATCTGCCCGATTGAAACACCGGAAGGTACCAACATCGGTCTGATTTCCAGTTTGAGTATTTTCTCAAAAGTGGATGACTATGGCTTCCTGGTCACTCCCTATCGTTATGTCAAAAATGGTAAGTTGACCGACGAAGTGCACTGGATGCGGGCCGACGAAGAAGCAGAAGTCCATGTGGCTCCTGCCGACACGCCTGTGGAAAATGGTAAATTTACCGAAGACCGCGTGATGGCACGCCACCGTGATGACGTGGTCTGGATTGCTGCCGGCGATGTCGATTACATCGACGTGGACCCTGCTCAGATGGTGGGGATTTCAGCCGGTCTGATTCCGTTCCTGGAACACGACGACGCGAACCGGGCCTTGATGGGTTCCAACATGCAACGCCAGGCTGTGCCTCTGCTGATTGCCGAACCACCGCTGGTGGGAACCGGGATGGAAGTTGCGGTGGCTCAGAACTCCGGGATGGTCGTGCGGGCTGAAAAAGCCGGTAAAGTGACCTATGTGGACGGAAACGTGGTTGAAGTGAACGGCAAGAAATACCGTCTGCGAAAATACGAAGGTCTGAATGAACGCACCTGTCTGAACCAGACGCCTGCCGTCAGTATCGGCGACCAGGTGAAGAAGGGGCAGATTCTCTGCCACAGTGCTGCTGCCGCCGATGGATTGCTGGCATTGGGTCGTAACGTGCTGGTGGGCTTCATGTCCTGGGACGGTTACAACTTCGAAGATGCGATCATTCTGTCAGAACGACTGGTGAAAGAAGACGTTTATACTTCGATTCATATCGATGAATTCGACGTGGAAATTCGCGAAACCAAACTGGGTCGTGAAGAGTTCACGCGCGATATTCCCAACGTCAGTGAAAAGGCGCTGCGGCATATCAGCGAAGACGGAATCATTAAGGTCGGTACCCGTGTCCGCCAGGGTGATATTCTGGTTGGAAAAGTATCACCCAAGGCCAAGGCGGAACTGACGCCGGAAGAAAAACTGCTGCATGCGATTTTCGGTCGTGCGGGCGAAGACGTCAAAAACGAATCTCTCGAAGCATCCAGTGGTGTGGAAGGGATCGTGATTCATACCGAAAAATTTGCCCGTCGCATGAGCCTGACCGATTACGAGCGCAAGCAGTATGACGAAGAGCTGAAGAAGGTCGAAGAAGAGGGGAATCACAAAGTTGCCGAAGAGTTCCGCGAATTCCTCAAGACCTTTGAAAACGCCCTCGGACAGCCGATGGTGGATGACGATGGTCGCAAGATTCGTGAAATTCCGGAAGACAAATTCGTGTCGCAGTACGCCCATGATTTCCTGTCTCACCTGGATGACATGGATATCCGCAGCCCGCAGAAAAAAGCAGACTGCCGTGCAGTGATTGAGGAATTGTGGCCCAATGTGGAAGACGTGATCGAAACCTGTGACCAGAAGGTCAACAGTATGAAACGCGGCGAAGAACTGCCGAACGGCGTACTGCAGATGGTGAAGGTGTATGTCGCTTCCAAACGCCAGATTTCTGTTGGAGACAAGATGGCGGGTCGTCACGGGAACAAAGGGGTGATCTCCAAGGTTCTGCCGATCGAAGATATGCCATTTACCGAAGATGGAACACCCATCGATATCATGTTGAATCCGCTGGGGGTTCCCAGTCGTATGAACGTGGGACAGATTCTGGAGACTCACCTGGGCTGGGCTGCCGAGAAGCATGGCTTCCGGGCCGTGTGTCCGGTCTTTGATGGTGCGGTCGAATCACAGATTCAGGATTACCTGGAATCAGCCGGTCTGCCCCGTGATGGGAAGGCTCAGTTGTTCGATGGTCGAACAGGCGAGGCTTACGAACAGAAAACAACCGTGGGCCAGATCTACATGTTGAAACTGCACCACCTGGTAGATGACAAGGTGCATGCACGCTCAACCGGTCCTTACTCATTGATTACACAACAGCCTCTGGGTGGTAAAGCCCGGTTCGGTGGTCAGCGATTCGGGGAAATGGAAGTCTGGGCACTGGAAGCTTACGGTGCTGCTTACATTCTGCAGGAACTGCTGACAGTCAAGAGTGATGATGTCGAAGGCCGTACGAAGATATATGAATCGATGGTGAATGGCGAGAATACATTGGAAGCCGGTACGCCAGCCAGCTTTGACGTGCTAAACAACGAAATCCGTGGACTTGGTTTGAATCTACAACTGGAAAAGAATCCCGGGTAGCGCGTCCCCGGGATGGGGAACGCGTGCGGCATGAATTTTCTTTTTCAGGATCAATGTCTGATCATAATTAGTTCAGAAAATAAGGAGCGTGCACAGTGAGTGTTGCACAGACAGCTTACGAGCGAATTAACGATTACGGTTCAGTGAAAATTGGACTGGCCAGTCCACACGATATTCGAAGCTGGTCATTCGGCGAAGTAAAAAAGCCGGAAACCATTAACTATCGAACTTACCGCCCCGAGCGGGATGGTCTGTTCTGCGAGCGGATTTTTGGTCCTGAAAAAGACTGGGAATGTGCCTGTGGAAAATACCGGGGCATGAAGTATAAAGGCATGATCTGCGACCGTTGTGGTGTGAAAGTCACCCACAGCCGCGTGCGTAGAAAGCGGATGGGTCACATTGAACTGGCTGCCCCTATCGTGCATATCTGGTTCTTCAAATCCATGCCCAGCCGCCTGGGTGCTTTGCTGAACATGAAGACGACCGCCCTCGAAAAGGTGGTTTACTTCCAGGATTATGTCGTCACCGATCCCGGGGAGACCCCTCTGGAAATGTGCCAGACCATGACCGAGGAAGAAGCACGCCAGAACCAGGCCAAGTATGGTCCGGGTGCTTTTGAAATCGAAATGGGTGCGGAAGCCATCAAGAAGCTGTTGATGAGCCTGAACCTGGTCGAATTGTCCGTCCAACTGCGAAAAGACCTGTTCGAAACAAACAGTCAGCAGAAGCGTAAAGATTACATCAAGCGTCTGAAAATTGTCGAATCATTGCGAGACAGTGACAACCGCCCTGAGTGGATGGTACTGGAAGTGATTCCGGTGATTCCTCCCGATCTGCGTCCCCTCGTGTTACTGGATTCAGGCAATTTTGCCACCAGCGATTTGAACGATCTGTATCGGCGTATTATCAACCGAAACAACCGTCTGAAAAAGCTGGTTGACCTGAATGCACCTGAAGTCATCGTGCGTAACGAAAAACGCATGCTGCAGCAGTCGGTCGATGCGTTGTTTGATAACAACCGCTGTAAGCGTCCGGTACTGGGTTCTTCCAACCGGCCTTTGAAGTCGCTGACTGACATGATTAAAGGTAAGCAGGGACGTTTCCGTGAAAACCTGCTGGGTAAACGTGTTGACTATTCGGCACGAAGTGTCATCGTGGTGGGCCCTGAACTGAAACTGCATCAGTGTGGTCTGCCCAAAAAGATCGCGCTGGAACTGTTCCAGCCCTTCATCATTCGTCGCCTGAAAGACAGCGGCCATGCCGATACCATCAAATCTGCCAAGCGCATGCTGGAGCGTAAGGATGAGGATGTATGGGATATTCTCGATGAAGTCATTCAGAATCACCCCGTGCTGTTGAACCGGGCTCCGACTCTGCACCGTATCGGGATTCAGGCGTTTGAACCAATCCTCGTGGAAGGGAACGCGATCCGCGTCCATCCGCTGGTTTGTGGTGGGTTCAATGCGGACTTCGACGGCGACCAGATGGCGGTTCACCTGCCCTTGTCTATCGAAGCCCAGGTGGAAGCGACCACGTTGATGCTGTCAACCAACAACATTTTCAGTCCTTCCGACGGGGCGCCCATTATTCGTCCTTCGCAGGATATCGTGATGGGTTGTTACTACCTGACGCTCAAGAAACCAGAGCGGCTGGGTGAAGGCATGATCTTCTCGGGTGTCAACGAAGTGCATGCTGCCTTCCAGCAGAAGCGACTTGCTCGGCACGCGATCATCAAGGTCCGGATGCCTTCCGACAAGCGGATTAAGGGTGACGGGGCAGACGACTTCAAAATGGGTGGCTTGATTGAAACGACCGTCGGTCGTGTGATCTTCAATGACATTCTGCCGAAGAAGATGGCCTTCTACAACCTGACGATGAAAGGCCGTGACCTGTCGACCGTGATTTCTGACTGTTACCTCGAACTGGGGCGACGGGAAACGATCAACCTGCTTGACAAGATGAAAGAGACCGGTTTCCGGGAATCAACACTCAGTGGTCTGTCCTTCGCCACCAGCGACTTGAAGACCGCGCCGAACAAGGCAAAAGTGATTGCGGATTCGGAAAAAACAGTTCTGCAGAAAAACAAACTGTATGACCGTGGTCTGATTACTGTGGAAGAACGTTACAACCAGGTACTCGATACCTGGACCCACGCCCGTGAATTGATCACAACTTCCATGATGCACGAGCTGGAAAACGACTACCGTGAAGACGGCAAGTACGTGAACCCGATCTACCTGATGTCAAATTCCGGTGCCCGTGGTGGTATCGAACAGATGCGTCAGTTGGGTGGTATGCGTGGTCTGATGGCGAAGCCGAGTGGGGAAATTATTGAAACCCCGATTAAAGCGAACTTCCGTGAAGGTCTGACCGTGCTGGAGTACTTCAGTTCGACTCACGGTGCACGTAAAGGTCTGGCGGATACTGCTCTGAAAACAGCCGACTCTGGTTACCTGACACGTAAGCTGGCGGACATCTGTCAGAACGTGGTGGTTACTGAGCACGACTGTGGTACGACTCAGGGTATGACCCGTGGTGTGGTCTATCGAGGTGAAAAGGTCGAAATGAGTCTGACCGATGCGATCCGTGGTCGTGTCAGTCGTACGAACATTGTGGACCCGATTACCGATGAAGTCATCGTTCGTGAAAACGAACTGATTACCGTTGAGATTGCCCGGCGTATCGAAGGTATGGGTCTGGAGAAAATCCAGGTCCGCAGCCCGATGACCTGTGAATCTTCTCTGGGTCTCTGCCGGCTGTGTTACGGCATGGACCTCTCGACCGGTTCGCTGGTGGAAGAAGGCCTGGCTGTCGGGATTATCGCTGCACAAAGTGTGGGTGAACCTGGTACTCAGCTGACAATGCGTACGTTCCACATCGGCGGAACCGCTTCCCGTGAAGTGGAAGAAAACGAAATTCGTACCCGTCGTGCTGGTAAAGCAACCTTTGCCCGCATTCGAACTGTGGTCAACAACGATGGTTTCAGCGTTGTACTGACGCGAAATGGTGAAGTCGTGATTAACGATCCGCGGGGTCGTGAACTCGAACGCTATACCATTCCCAACGGTGCGACCCTGATGGTCAGCGAAGGTGAAGAGCTGACTGATGGCCAGGTGATCTGTCAGTGGGACCCTCACTCCATCTCAATTCTGGCGGAAGTCGGCGGACGCGTCCGTTACGAAGAGTGTGTGGAAGGCAAGACGATTCGTACCGACAAGGACCCCAGTGGTCACATTCGTCGTTCGATCATCGAGCACAAAGGGGAGCTGCATCCTCAGATCATCATCGAAGATGGAACCGGCAAGATTCTCGACTTCTATTACCTGCCTGAAAAGGCAAGTATCGAAGTGGAAGAAGGAAAACAGATCACCGCGGGAACCGTGGTGGCGAAGAACCCACGTGAATCTTCCGGTACCCAGGACATTACCGGTGGTCTGCCTCGAGTGACGGAGCTGTTTGAAGCACGTCGCCCGAAAGACCCTTCCGTTCTGGCCGAAATCGACGGCGAAGTCGAATTCGTTCCCGAAAAGAAACGCGGCAAGCGAATCGTGATTGTCCGTGGGGAAGACGGAACTGAAGTGGAACACGTCATTCCGCATGGTAAGCATCTGCTGGTGCATGCAGGCGACCTGGTGAAAGCCGGCGACGCGCTGGTGCGTGGGCCTCTGGTACCGCATGACATTTTACGCGTCAGTGGTACGGAAGCAGTCCAGCAGTACCTGCTGCATGAAATTCAGAATGTGTATCGTGCACAGCGTGTGACGATTGACGATAAGCATCTGGAAATCATTATTTCCCGGATGTTGGGTAAGGTTCTGGTCGAAGATATTGGTGATACCAATCTGCTGCCGGGCATTGTGCTTGACAAACTGACCTTCCAGCAGATCAATGAAGAGACCAGTGCCTGTGTCAAGGTTGTGGATGCCGGTGATACCGACTTCCAGCCTGGCGACCTGGTCCCACTGGCGACGATTGAAGAAGTGAATGCCCAGGTGGAACTGGCCGGACAGGGTCCTGCCAGCTTCACTCAGCCGCGACCGGCATCGGCCAGTTCGCAGCTGCTGGGGATTACCAAGGCTTCCGTACAGAGCGAAAGCTTTATCTCGGCAGCCAGTTTCCAGGAAACAACCAAGGTGCTGACCGAAGCTGCTCTGGCAGGGCGGGTCGACTACCTGGTTGGTCTGAAAGAAAACGTGATTCTGGGGCACCTCGTGCCGGCAGGAACTGGTTTCTACCAGCATCAGACTGCCGAGGTGCGAATTCGTCCGGAAGCACTGGAAGAACTGAAAGCAGAAAAAGAACGGATTCTGGCAGCTCGCATGAGTCTGTTGAACGAAGTGCAGCCTGATAAACCGGTTCCCCTGGGAGGCGGTCAGGATGTAGAAGATTACGGGCAGGGGGGAACTGATCCCTCAGTGGAAAATACTCCACCCAGTCCGAATCCGTATGATGAATAAAGTGTAGCAGTCCGAACGATATTTCGGATCAGTCGATTGCCTTTGATCAAAAATGGATCAGGTGTGAGACTTGACGGAAGCGTTCGGGCTGGATACATTGTCCCGTTCCTGTCTCCGTGAGAGGTACGGAAAAGAAGCGAATAAAGTGGCCATTTGTTTCGATGGCTGCATGTAAATAGAAGTGTTTATTGTAGTTCAAGTTTTGAACGAAGATGGATTGTTTCAGATGCCAACGATTAATCAGTTGATTCGTAAGCCAAGAAAAAAACAGACTTCCAAGAGTAAAACTCCTCTGCTGGAAGGTTGTCCGCAGAAGCGTGGGGTCTGTCTGCAGGTGAAAACCGTCACTCCGAAAAAGCCGAACTCCGCCTTGCGTAAAGTGGCTCGTGTCCGTCTTTCCAACGGGAAAGAACTGACGGCTTACATTCCGGGTGAAGGTCACAACCTGCAGGAGCACTCGATTGTGCTGGTGCGTGGTGGTCGTGTTCGCGACTTGCCGGGTGTACGTTATAAAGTCATCCGCGGTGTGCTGGATACACTGGGTGTGAATGACCGTCGCCAGGCACGCAGCCGCTACGGTACCAAACGTCCTAAATAGACCCTGGTTTCAATACAAACATTTAATATTTGATCACATTTGTCAGTGTTCTGCACGAACGCTGAAATTACTGTCAGAGGAAAAGTTGCAATGGGCAAGAAGTTTACAGCCAGTGTAAGTCAGTTGAAGCCAGATCCGCGGTTCAATTCGCTGCTGGCTTCCAAGTTTGTTAACTGCCTGATGCACGATGGCAAAAAGAGCGTTGCTCAAAACGTCTTTTATGATGCCCTGGATCGTATCAAAGAGAAGGTTCCCGATGTGGAGCCGATCGAAGTTTTCACACAGGCTGTCGAAAACGTAAAGCCCAGTGTGGAAGTCCGATCCAAGCGCGTCGGTGGTGCGACTTACCAGGTTCCCACACCTGTGAGTTCCAAGCGTCAGCAGACTCTGGCGATTCGCTGGATTCTGGCAGCAATTCGCGGCAAGAAGGGGCGTCCGATGGAAGTCCGTCTGGCTGATGAAATCATGTCCGCTCACAAGAAAGAGGGGACAGCCATGACCACACGTGAGAATATTCATCGAATGGCTGAAGCGAACAAAGCATTTGCTCACTTCGCCTTCTCACGCTAAAGTAAGTTAATCGATCATAAAGACGCACTGGTATGGCTCTCGCGCCATTACTTTGTGCGTCTTTTTTTTTGATACAGTGCAAGAATGAAAAGAGTCGCAGCAGAGTGTGTGAGTTGGGTTGCAGGCAGGAGAGGTGTTGCTGCCAGGTAAGGCTTGTATCCAGGTTTTACCGTGGCGTCTCCAAGGCCATTTGGGTCGAGTATAATAGACTAAGAGAATGGTTCAATGCGACGCGTTCCAGCGTCTTGGCAGATCTGGGGTGTCGCGTTGACCGGAGTGGTCTGCACGCGCGTTGGCGTGCTCGCCTGGCATTGATCACCGGTTAATGCAGGATGGATGGGCCACTGGTATATTAATAATTTTGTGAATGGGATGGCAGGGAAAATGTCAGCTTCAATAGATCATATCAGAAACATCGGGATTATCGCTCACATCGATGCCGGTAAAACGACGACCACGGAGCGGATTCTGTATTATGCAGGCGTGGTGCACCGGCCCGGCGGTGTTGATGAGGGGACAACGGCAACCGACTTCGATGAAGAGGAAGCGAAGCGGGGAATCACCATTTACTCTGCTGCGATCACCTGTCACTGGAAAGGCTACTCGATCAACATCATTGACACGCCCGGGCACGTGGATTTTACGGCCGAGGTGGAGCGGAGTCTGCGGGTGCTGGATGGTGCAGTGGTGGTGTTCAGTGCGATGGAAGGGGTGGAGGCGCAGAGCGAAACCGTCTGGCGCCAGGCGGATAAATACAATGTGCCCCGCATCTGTTTCATCAATAAGATGGACCGTATTGGTGCCAGTTTCAATCGCACATTTGAAGAGATCCGTCGCCGTCTGCGCGCCAATCCGGTCGCGCTGCAGGTCCCGATCGGGGAGGGTTCCACTTCCACGGGGGTCTCTTTTGAAGGCGTGATTGATCTGGTCAAAATGAAATCGCTCTATTACGACAAAGAGTCGATGGGATCCAGCTTCGAAGTCCGTGAGATTGCCCCTGAGTATCTTGAGCAGGCGCAGGAGTGGCGGAGTAAAATGCTGGAAGCCGTTGCCGAGCTGGATGAGAAGGTGCTGGAGCAGTATTACGAAACCGAGGATATCCCGGAAGAAGATCTGCTGCGCC
The DNA here is from genome assembly GCF_963972345.1 of uncultured Gimesia sp. Taxonomy (NCBI): domain Bacteria; kingdom Pseudomonadati; phylum Planctomycetota; class Planctomycetia; order Planctomycetales; family Planctomycetaceae; genus Gimesia; species uncultured Gimesia sp. The sequence goes on from NZ_CAXAVM010000030.1 coordinate 43,487, forward strand.
TGTTGAGGGAGGCGACGCTGCGGGGTGATCTGCAGCCGACATTTTGCGGTTCTTCTCTGAATTTTATCGGCGTACAGCCTGTGCTGGATGCGGTGGGAGCGTTTCTGCCCAGTCCTCTGGATCGTCCGCCTGTGGCGGGGATCAATCCGCAACCGAAAAAGCGGGGCGGTGAAGCCGGCGAGCCTGAGTCGCGGGAGACTTCAGTCGATGAGCCCATGTGCGGCCTGGTCTTTAAGATTCAGACAGACAAGCACGGCGATTTATGCTTTATCCGAGTTTATTCGGGACAGTTGAAGAGTGGTACGCGACTGCTGAATGCACGAACGGGGAAGAAGGAATTAATCAGTCAGCTCTGGCGCGTACATGCCGACGCGCGGGAAAAAGTTGAAACAGACAGCATTGATGCCGGCGATATTGCCGGGGTGATCGGGCCCAAAGATGCGGTTACGGGGGATACACTGTGTGATATCAAGCATCCGATCCTGCTGGAAAGTATTTCATTTCCCGAGACAGTGATTTCGATGGCAGTTGAGCCGGAGTCGAGCGCGGATCGGAAAAAACTCGAAGAGACCCTGGTCAAGCTGTCCCGCCAGGATCCGACCTTCAAGGCCATTCCTAATGAAGAGACCGGGCAGACAATCGTGTCGGGTATGGGGGAATTGCATCTGGAAGTGTTGCGAAACCGGATGCAGAAAGAATTTAATTTGAGCGTGCGTGTGCATAAGCCTCGGGTGAGCTATCGCGAAACGGTCGCTGCGGCGATCGAGAAAGAAGTGGAGTTCAATCGCCCTTCGGCAAACGGCAATATGTATTTCAGGGTCAAGCTGCGGCTGGAACCTTTCAAGGGTGAGTCACCTGTTTCCATTATCAGTAAGTTAAAGCCCGAGGAATTGGATCCGGCGTTGACTAAAGTGGTCATGGAGACCTTAAGGATGGGGGTTGATGGAGGTGGCCAGGTTGGCTTTCCGCTGATGAATGTGCAATTCACTGTCCTGGATGCCCATGCCCGTGAAGGGGAAACGAATGATACTGCGGTTGAGGCCGCGGTTTCCGAGGCATTGCATGGCTGTATCATGGATGCAAAAATGCAGTTGCTGGAGCCGATTATGAAGATGGAAGTCGTGACTCCTGATGAGTTTCGGGGAAATATCCAGGCGGACCTCAGTTCCCGTAATGCCAATGTGTTAAACAGTGAGTGGCGGGGTGATCTGTGTGTGATGGAGGTCGAATCGCCGCTGTCACAGTTATTTGGTTATTCTACCCAGATTCGCAGTCTGTCGCAGGGTCGTGCCTCGTTTTCCATGGAGCCATTGAAGTACGCACCGGCTCCGCCGAGTGTCTTAAAAGAGATGATTGGATAATTTTTGAAAAATCATAGGGTTGGACGCTTGGTATCCAGCGGGTGAATGTGTAACTTGTCTCCTCTGCTGGTTTGAAAGCCGTGTACCGGAATTCAGATGACCAGTGGCTAATGAGAATTCCAGGTGAAGATGTCAGAATTTCAAAAAAAGCGTTTTAGCTTTGTTGGGGTTGTTGACAAGTGGTAAGGGTCTCATTAGTATTGCTCGCTTCCCCGTGTGAGAAAAATGTCTAAACGGGGTAAGAGTCTAATTTTAAAGAAGGAAATTATTGGTGGCCGTTGCGAGTCAAGAGCGAATTCGAATTCGCATGGAAGCTTATGATCACTCCGTTTTGGATCAGTCGGCAGCAGATATTGTTGATACCGCGAAGCGAACCGGTGCGATCGTGCATGGCCCTATTCCGTTGCCAACGCGAATTGAGCGATATACGGTTCTGAAGGGGCCGCACATCGACAAGAAATCTCGCGAGCAGTTTGAAATTCGGACTCATAAGCGTTTGGTTGATATTTTGTCTCCAACCGGTAAGACGATTGATGCTTTGAATAAATTGTCGTTGCCTGCTGGAGTTGATATTAAAATTAAGGCGTCCGCTGGCGGAAACTAGTCTTTTATCGGTTTTCGTTATGATGCTCGCGGTGCTGGCTCTGTGTCGGTGTCGCTTGATTGGTTAGGGATCCAGCTTTGGCTGGTGGTGCTATGCTTCCTGCTGTCTGTACGGACGGTGTTCGTGGAAGCTTTGTTCCCGTTGTTTAAGGGTGATGAGTATGCCTGTCGGTCTGCTGGGTAAAAAGGTCGGAATGACGCAAATTTATGATGACGGGGTAATGGTTCCGGTCACTGTAATTCAGGCTGGTCCTTGCCATGTCCTCCAGGTGCGTACTCTGGACACGGATGGGTATGAAGCGGTTCAGGTTGGTTTTGAAGATAAACCACGCCGCCTCGCTGCTCGAAGTGAACGTGGTCACGTGGCTGCCTTGGACAGTAAGCGTCAGAAGAAACGGACCGAAGCTGGTGTCGTCACTGTTGAAAAAGCAGGCTGTGAACCCAAACGGTTTGTGAAAGAGTTTCGCACCGATGGAGAAGATCATGGTTGCGAAGTGGGTGGCGAGCTGACTGTGTCTGTCTTCGCTGATGTGCCGTTCATCGATGTGATTGGTACCAGCAAGGGGCGTGGTTTCGCCGGTGTAATGAAGCGACATAATTTCTCTGGTCAACGTGCTTCGCATGGTGTGAAACGGGTTCACCGTCATGGTGGTTCGATTGGTCAGAGTGCGGATCCTTCCCGTGTAATGAAGGGGACGCGAATGGGTGGTCGATATGGTGGCAAGCAGATTACTGTCAGACATTTGAAAGTGGTCCGGGTCGATGAGGAGAACGGCGTTCTTCTGGTCCGGGGTGCCGTGCCAGGGCCCAACGGGGGTGACCTGGTGATTCGTCAGACTAACAAGTATTAGTTTTTGAGTGTTTGAAGTACGTAGACAGTTCTGCCTTATATAAATGGTGTCGAAATGATTTCTGTTGCAATTCAAGATAAAGCTGGCAAAGAAGTGGGCAAATATGAATTTGAGTCCACGGAACTGGCCAATGGAATCAATCGCCAGTTACTGCACGATGTAGTCGTGATGTATGAGGCGAATAAGCGAATTGGTTCTTCCAAAACAAAGAGCCGTGGTATGGTTGTTGGCAGTACCAAGAAGCTGTACCGTCAGAAGGGAACTGGTCGTGCCCGTGCTGGTGCTTCCCGGACTCCTGTGCGGCGTGGTGGTGGTCACACTTTTGCGAAAACTCCCAAAGACTGGAGCTATCGTTTGCCTAAGAAGGCAGTCAAGCTGGCGACCCGCATGGCAATTTTAAGTAAATTCGAAGATGAACAGGTAACGCTGATTGATGAGCTGGTGTTGCAGGTTCCAAAAACAAAAGAAGTCACAGGCGTGCTGAAGGCTCTGGGGTTATCCAGCACCAGCTGTCTGCTGACTGTGGAAGGGCATGATCCTGTAATATGGAAATCTGCTCGCAATATTGCTGGAGTGCAGGTTTCACCTGCAAGCGACCTGAATGCCTATGATGTTCTGCATCAGCGGCAGATGGTTCTGACCAAGTCGGCCCTGGATCGGCTGCTCGGTCGGGTTGAAGAATAGTTTACAGGATTTTCAGTTTAGTCATCCAGTCTGAGTATTGAGGTTAGTTGTTATGTCGGATGGTTCAAAAAAAGGCGTTCAGCTGGAGCCGTATCAGGTCGT
>NZ_CAXAVM010000031.1:0-47061 GCF_963972345.1 uncultured Gimesia sp.
CCTAAGAAGATTCTGAAGTATTCTTCAGGAGTCCGCCAGTCTTGGGCTATCGCATCTTCCAGTTTCGGTGAGACGTATTTTCAGAATCTTGATGAGGAATTACTGACAACTTTGACTGACATCAGTAAGCCACGACAAATCTGGTATCTGATATTCATACTATCGTTCATTTATCTGATCATTGTCGGACCAGTTTATTATCTGATCACAAAATACTCCAGATATTCTTATAGCTTCTATCTAATCTATGGTTTGAACACACTATTGTTTTGTTTCATATTTCTTTTTGTGGGCCGCTATAGCACAAACCAAACATCTCAAATTTATTCTCTGATCATTGCTGAAGTTGTCCCGGATCACAAAACAATCATTTCTGAATGGTCAAGTATGGGAATTGTTTCTGGTGGGAATTTTATAATCACTCATGAGGGAGATTCCCATATTTATTGTACGTGTCAACCCTATAACAAAGTGAGCGGTTTTACCACCAGTGGGACGCAAGGACAATTACAGGCCGATATTCCTCCGAATTCTTTTCGAACTTTCTTTCATCATGCAAGAATTCCAGAACCATTAATCATGGCGAAATCAGCTTCATTCCTTATCAATGAATCTGGCTTGGAATCGCTCACACTTGAGATTGGTAAAGAATTCCCCAGCAATGTAGAACAGGCTCATTTTGTATTTGATTCCAATATCTATGAACTGCAGAGGGAAAAGAACCAATTAATCTATCAGGGAAAATCGAGGAAATTATCCCCATTATTGTTAGAAAACCCGCTTCTCGATTCATCTTATATCGCACCGAACCAATTATTTCCATTTGTCAGACCAAAAGAAAATAATCAGAGTTTGGCTTGGGAACAATTTTTTCCAATCCTTGTTCAAAAGTCATTAAACGTATCATCAGACCACGTAAATCAAAATATCAGTTGGCCAGTGCACAAAGGAAAATTACTCGTGCTGGCCAAGGTACCAGAATCATTATTTCCAAAGACACCAGAAATCTTCAAGAAAGAGGGGCTGATTTTATATTCACTTGATATTCCGCTGTCTGATCAGGGGAGCTAACTTCCAGAATTAAACTTAAGGAAACAGGTGAGCTTTGAGAGGGTCATTCATTTTTGCCAGCTTTGCGTTAAAGAAAGATACGCGAGAGAAAAAAACGCATCTACTTCGATTTGCCTGTGTAGGAATTGTGTTCTGTATTCTCTTTTCTTCCTGGATATCCAGCTCACGAGTTGGTTCACCCGGGTTGGATTTTTTTACTAAAATAATATGGCTCAATTTCTGGCTGGTATCATTAGCCGGGATAGGATTTTTCTCCACAGCAATCACGGAAGAAAAAGAAGAAGAAACTCTCCCCCTGTTAAAACTTGCCGGGATCAATACGCTTGCATTGTTAACTGGAAAATCCAGTGTCAGAGCATTGCGTATCATTTTGTTATTATTGGGACAATTACCCTTTTTGCTGCTTTCAGTCTCGTTAGGTGGAATTACCCCGCTACAAATCTATGCAACATTTGCCGCCTTAATTGGCTACATTATCCTAATATCTAACTTTGCCTTACTCTGTTCGGTCTATGCCAGAAGATCAGGTGAAGCGATTGCGTTTGTACTTTTAGCATTATTCTTCTACTTCATAGTTCCAACACTTCAATATCGTCTCACTGTCAATCTTCAAACACGGGGATATCTCTCAACAACGGATCCCATTTCAAAAAGCAGCAAATATCTCTTTGAAATCAGCCAGGAACATTCAGTCGTTGAACAAATAAAGCAAATACTCACAACAGGATATTCAAACTCCATTCTGAGCTCACAAGTCATCAGTAATGTTTCACTGGGAATCTTGTTCTTTATTGCAGCCTGGCTGGTCTTTGATAGATGTACTTCTCATCCATCTTTCAAAGAGTCAGGAATCCGAAAAAAGCGGTCGTATCATCGAGTGATGAATTCACGTCCCGGCACAAATGTATTTGTCTGGAAAGAATTCCAGTTCTCGGGCGGTGGTATGAGAGCAAGTCTGCTGAAGCTGTTTCTATATCCAGCGTTTATTACCATCGTAGTAGGAGGAGGAATATTATTCGATCAATACACCACTTCCAGCTCAATACAGACCTTTACCTGGAAGGACTTGGTGAGCGCATCTCTTATATTGTTGTTTATCAGTTTTGCTGTGGAATGCACCATCTATACATCGCGGATTTTTCGTGAAGAACGCATTCAGAAAATGATTCCGCTCCTCTCTATTCTGCCATGTTCGATGTTGCGCATCGCTTATGAAAAAGTGGGGGGAATTCTAATTTCCCTGATACCGGTCAGTCTTACCATTGCACTTGTATTATATATTTTGCCAGAAAGCATTTCTTACCTTACAACGACAGGCCTCTACTCCCTGGTTCCCCTGATGATCATCCAATTCTGCGTTTTTCTCCATTTATTAGCATACTACTCACTGGTTGTCCGTTGGGGCTCCCTGGCAGTGGCGTTAGGCACATTTATTGTTGTGGAAGCTTGCGCAACGCCACTTTTACATCTTTTCTATTTCATGTTCCAAAATACGATCGGAGAAGCTGGGATACTGTTGCCAGCATTTTATTTGAGTCTGATTTGCTGTTTTATTCTGCAAATCCTGATCGCCGGCCGTTTACATCAAATTGCCGCAGAAGAATAAATTGATTTAATGCATTTTAGATGCGGGCATAAATCTGTTTCAATTTCTTTCCCGCAGCTTGTACTGCTTCGTAAGCACGATCGTATAAATCGGAGCGTCTGAAAAAACCATGGATCATGTCTTCATAATTCAGATGTTCTACATTCACATCAGATTTTCGCAGTAAATCCATATACTGAACTACTTCCGAATATAATGGATCATACCCTGCTGTAATAACGAGGGCATCTGGCATTCCTGTCAGATTTTTGCAGCGGAGCGGTGAAGCATAGATTTCTCTTCCCGCAGATTCGTCAGGCAGATATTGCTCCCAAAACCATTCCATCGCCCGCTTTGTCAGAAAGTAATTCGACCCAAATCTCTGGTATGATTCTGTATCGAAGCGGTAATTTGTGACGGGGTAAACTAATAACTGATAAACCAGATTTAAAGATTCTGACTGTCTCGCTTTAAGCGCTACTGCTGTTGCCAGATTTCCGCCCGCGCTATCTCCGCCGATTGCAATTTGCTGACGATCAATGCCTAATTCGCTGGCATGTGCCGAAATCCATTCCGTGGCTAAGTAAGAATCTTCAAAAGGAACCGGATAGGGGAATTCCGGTGCCATACGATAGTCTACAGAAATTACTTTACAACTGGCGGTACCAGCCAGATCCTGGCATACACCATCATATGCGTCCAATGTACCGATCACCCAGCCTCCGCCATGAAAAAAAACAAGGGCCGGTAACACTTCATTCTTTTTTATTTGGGCTTCGGGTGGAGTATAGAGTCGAATTGGGATTTCCGTACCATTCACTGGGATAGATCGATTCTCAATCGTACTGGATGGTATATGGGGATCCGGCGAAGGCGTAAGCGTACTTCTCATGAATTCCGGAGTCATTTCATCGAAGGGAGGTAGATCTATTTTTGCTATTTCTTCCAGGTATTGAGCTACTTGAGGATGTACCGGCATGGGTGTTCCTAAATCAAAAATGCGGGCTGAGCAAACCAGTGAACGCAATAAAACAAATAAGTAAGATCGCTGATCGACAGTCCGATTATAACGAAAGCAGGAACTGTTCCAGCATCTGTAATCAATTAGTTTTCAAAAAACGAATCACAAATTCGAGCATATCAAATAACTGACCTATCCTATTTAGGGGGAGAGTGTTGAATCAAAATTAACCTTTCATCTTTCAATTCATATAGTCAACCTGTTTGAGTTTGTTAAACACAAGGAAGTCTTCATGCCATCTAACCTGATTCGCGTTTTAGTTGTTGATGATTCCGCTGTCATACGTGGATTGATTTCCAAAGCTCTGGAACAAAATCCTGATATTGTAGTCGCCGGTACAGCAATGAATGGGGAATGTGCACTGAGCTGGATGAAGGCTCATCCCGTTGACGTAGTAATTCTAGATGTTGAAATGCCGGTAATGGATGGACTGACTGCGCTGCAGGAAATTCAAAAACGATTTCCTGACACCCCTGTCATAATGGCTAGCGGTTTAACCTCTCAGGGCGCAGAAACGACTGTGAAAGCCCTTTCTCTGGGTGCGATCGGCTGTGTTGCAAAACCACAAACATCCAGTGCAGCAGAAAGCATTCGTGTGCTCTCTCAGGAACTGGTTATGATGATCAAAGCCGTTGGCCCGAAGAGAAATTCAGCAAACAGTAACCAACCAGAAACTAAAAAACAAATCGCTCCTAAATTTGGAATAAAGACCCCTGACCCACAAAAAAAGCCTTTATTCAGTAAGAACATCAAATTTTATAAACAACCGGAAGTTATCGTCATTGGGACCAGCACAGGGGGCCCTAAAGCACTCGCTGAACTGTTACCTCAAATCCCGATCGACTTACCTATCCCCATACTGATAGTGCAACATATGCCCCCGGGATTTACCGAAATCCTGGCTGCACATATTCAAAAGGACAGCGGGCGAGTCACTGTGGAAGCCAGACATAACGAACCACTTGAATCGCATAAAACCTATGTAGCCCCCGGTGGCAGCCATCTTCTCATTGGTGAAAATGAGGGGCAGAAGGTAACGTTAATCAGTCAGGAACCACCTGAGCATTTTTGCAGACCTTCAGTAAACCCATTATTCAGATCAGCTGCGGAACATTTTGGAAGTGCCACACTGGCCGTTATGCTCACGGGTATGGGAGAGGATGGAATCGAAGGCAGTTTTGATATCGCAAGATCTGGTGGAACGATTATTGCGCAGGACGAAGCTTCAAGCGTGGTCTGGGGAATGCCTGGTGCAGTCGTCGGCTCAGGATTAGCGGATAAGATCCTGCCGCTCAAAGAGATTGCCGCAGAAATCAGATCCCATTGTCTTGTACGAGCCTGAATCCTGATCGCAAGGCTTCATGATCTACAGTTCAACCACCAGAATATCGTCACAATCGACACTCCTGTAATGATCCGGTAATCGTTGACAATCGATTTAAAAGTCGATTTTTTATTTCTTGTGAGGCTTCGCTCAATCACAATACGATAACTTATAATGACCTGATAAAAGAGACATCCAGCATAGTTCCAGCTGGAAATTATCAGTTTCACGACTAAGTTACCTCTCAAGAGCAAGCAACCTTGAATCTATCTGGTTGAAATTGTGGCCGTTTCGATTTGCTTCCTGTATTTTGTTTTGCCGAATTAAATATCTGGACACTTATCACTTCAGTTTTCAATTAGCTAACCAGATTTTTGTTGACCGCCAGTATCGTTCACCCCCCTCTGAACGGTGCTGGCGTTTTTTTATTGCTGCTTAGTATCGATTTCAAGCTATGTCAGGTTGTTACTATCACTTCAACCTGCAAGCGTCATATTTTCATTAATCAAATTGCGTTTTTTCGTGATGATTTATATTTCTTAAATCATCACGTTTTTTTTCAGCGTACAGTTTTGAGGAGGGATTTGCCTCTCTTGGGGCATGATAAATTCAACGTTCTTTCTATGTACAACCTGTCGTGTTGAGATAAATCCCACATCACTTTAGCTCTACTTCCATATCTAATACCTCGTTTTTTATTCAATCCGATGAAAATCTCAAAACCATTACTCAGAATAGCTTCCAAATTGCGAAAATGGTCGATCTCAGACCGTCTCAAGTTTGCTTTTGGCCTACTGGTCTTGATTCAGGTTGTCAGTGGAATTGTAACATGGTTCCAGATCTCTCTCATCAATCAGAATATATCTCAATTGGTGAATGTAGATGAACCACTTGAAGAATCCGTTCTTGAAATGGAAATCAAAGCGGGAGAAATCGCTCGCGCAGTATTGGATTATGTACGTGACAGAAACCAGAAACATCTCTCAAAACTGATTAATTCACGTGATGGTTTTTCTGATAATTATTTGCGTTACCAAAAACTGGCAAACTCGGATGACGAACTGATATTGAGAAATAAAATCTCGATTCTGTATGAAAAATATAATCTGATGTCTTCAGAAATTATTGATCTAGCTGATAGACGAGACGCTGCTCTCAATGTCTTTATCAACCATGTCGGCATCATCAATCAATTGATCGACCGTGAGAGGCTGAAATCAAATGATGATTTGTCTGAGGAGGGAATTAAACGCGCTGAAGTAACTCATAACATGGAGAAATATCTGAATATCGCTTTTGGATCGATAGAAGAATATATCGTCAAACGGAATCAGACTTTACTTTCACGCATCTTCGATGCCGAAAAGAAATTTAAAGTCTTTGAAGCAAAATACCTGAATATTATTTCGAATCACATAGAATACCAACGAGTGAAGCTAATCGATGAGGAATTTGTCAAGGCAACTACCTATGGAAATCAGGTTGTCAAAATTACTGATAAAATCGATCGTTTATTAAGCCAATTTGAACTATGCCTGGACTCGATTGATGCATTACTGCAGAATCAGGCTCACCCTTTAATACATTTAAAGACAGTCGCTGCGACACACAATGCGGATTCATCAATTCAATCAGCTAAGTTGGTAATCGGAATCCTGGCATGTGCGGGAACAATATTCGGCCTACTGTTTGTCTGGATGATCTCACGAGGAATTGTCTCCCCGATTCTGGAGCTGTCACAAAGTGCAGAACTCATTGCGGCTGGAAATGTGAACCACCGGATATCCGTTGAGTCACAAGACGAAATCGGTAGACTCGCTGAAGCGTTTAATCATATGGTGGAAGACTTGGTCATTGCACAGCAGGACGCAGAAAAAGCCAGCCATATCAAAAGTTCGTTCCTCGCAAATATGAGTCACGAAATACGAACACCGATGACAGCGATTCTGGGTTTTGCGGAAATCATGAGACAACGTAACGATGATCCGGAAATGAACCAGCATATTGACACGATCAGGAAAAATGGTGAATACCTGCTGGAGATCATTAACGATATTCTGGACGTTTCTAAAATTGAAGCTGACAAACTGGAAGTGGAAGCCATTCATTGCTCCTTAGTTGAGCTACTGGATGACGTAAAAACATTAATGAAAATTCGAGCAATCGACCGGGGACTTGATCTCTCTGTGCTAATTGATGGATCAATTCCCCGCTGGATTCAAAGCGACCCTGTCAGAATACGGCAAATTCTGATTAATCTGCTGAGCAACGCAATCAAATTTACCAGAAAAGGCCACGTAAAACTGATTGTTGCAGCCTCAGCGCTAGACACAAATGAACCGATAATTCAGTTTGATGTAGTTGATTCTGGCATTGGAATGACTGAGGAACAAATCTCACGACTGTTTCAGCCTTTTATGCAGGCAGACTCTTCAACAACTCGACAATATGGAGGAACCGGCCTGGGCCTGACAATCTGCAAGCGCCTCACTCATATACTCGGAGGAGAAATTTCTGTAAAGAGTCAGTATGGAAACGGAACCACTTTCTCAGTAACTGTCAAAACGGGTCGGTGTCAGGAACAGGAGCTTGTTGATCAAAAAACATTTGAAGCGGAATGCGTGCGTACTAATCATCAAAATACTGATACTCAATTCACGGAGATGAATTACGATATCCTGCTTGCTGAAGATGGGATCGATAATCAGAAATTGATCAGTTACCTGTTAAAAAAAGCTGGTAACACTGTGACCCTGGCTGAAAATGGATTGATTGCCCTCAAAAAAGCTATGATAGCCAAGGAAGCAGGCTCACCATACGACGTGATACTGATGGACATGCAAATGCCCGAACTCGACGGATATGCAGCCACCAGACAACTCCGATCCCAGGGTTATTCTTATCCAGTAATTGCCTTGACTGCTCATACAATGAATGGTGCCCGCGAAGAATGCCTGGTTGCAGGCTGTGACAGCTACGCAACAAAACCGATTCAACGTGAACAGTTATTTGAAACAATCAATCAGTGCGTACAGAACTTTCGGAATCAGGAATCAACAATCTGCTGATTAAGATGCCGCAGCTCGTTCGAGACGATTATTGATTGTTCTTCCCAATCCCCTCTCTGGTAGTCTAATAGCAATTATCTGATCCACGCCAGATGCATCTAAGTTTCTGAGGGCTGAAAAGAAATTGGTAGCAGCGATTTTCAGATCTCCAGTAGGAGATAAAATCTGCTGAGCGGAAAACTGGCAATCCCTGAATTCAGTGTCTTCTAACGGGTAGAGACTCAACACACCAAATAAGCCTGATTCAGGCAGTTGATCCGGATGATCAACAATGATCAGTGGGGTGCCAGGAGCATAATGCTTTGGCAGCATTCCTGGACTGACATGAGATTTTACTTCAGCATAATCTTCTATTTCAGCCATTCGAATCTCCCCTACACAAGCTTGAATATCTTCTAGAGAAATTCCCCCTGGTCTGAGTAGAACAGGACATTCCCCAAGACACTGGATGACAGTCGATTCCACGCCGACAGTACAAGTTCCACCATCCAGGATAAGTTTGATTTCTTCACCAAGCTGCTCAGCAACATCAATGGCTCGCGTTGGACTAAGGCATCCAAATTTATTTGCACTGGGTGCCGCAATCGGCAATCGAGCTAGATCCAGTAACTCTCTGGCTACGGGGTGTGCAGGAATACGAATCGCAACTGAATTTAATCCAGACGTCACAAGATCGGGAACGATCTTTTTTTTAGGTAATACCAACGTCAAAGGTCCAGGCCAGAATGTAGATGCCAGTTTTTCAGCTGTTGAAGTAAAGTCAGAAGTCAGTTCCTCAAGTTGATCCGTGTTCGCGATATGTACGATTAACGGATCAAAGTGTGGTCTTTGCTTCACTGCAAATATTTGTGCTACCGCTTCTGGATCCAGTGCGTTAGCTCCAAGCCCGTATACCGTTTCAGTCGCAAATGCAACCAGTTCTCCATTTTGAATCAGTCTGGCAGCTGACTGAACATTTCGTGAAATTTCACACTTCATCATCAATCTCGAATTGGATACTTGTAGGATGGGTTCTCTGAGGAACCCAATATAAATAAAAAACTCTCGCATCATACAAGTCTCGATGCCCGGCGAAACCGGAAAAGCAAGTCGCTCTATATCGAAACCCGAAAATACGAGAGTCATTATTTTATCAGGAACAAGTTGAAACTTGATAATCCAGAGACTTCAAATTAGCCTGAAAACTGAAATAGTGCTGGTTTTGCCTGTGGTTTTCCAGACATATTATTTACCAGTTCACCTGGTTTATGGCTTAAAATCGTATTGACACCAGCCTGCAGGTCCCGGTCGACAGGTCCGATCTCTTCCAGCTCCCGTTCGCTCATATTTACAGTCACGTCTGGATTTACTCCAACACCAGCCATCTCTCGACCTGTTGGAGAATAAAACTTGGCGGTTGTTAACCAGAAAGTACCAGAAACAGATTGCAGCGGAAAATGAGTCTGTACGGTCCCTTTACCATAGGTCTTTCTCCCGACAATCAGCCCCCTGCGATTTTCCTGTATAGCAGCAGCGAATATTTCGCTGGCACTCGCACTGTCACCATCGACTAATACGACAAGAGGTATTTTCCAGGTTTGATCATGCGTAGCTGACTCAACAGTATTATCACCCTGAGTTCGTCCTCGAGTTGAAACGATTTTACCAGATGGAACAAAACGATTCGAGATCGATATTGCCTCGGTCAATAACCCGCCTGGATTTCCTCTCAAATCGAATACCAGTGACTTCATGCCCTGTTGATGCAGGCTCCATAAAGCTCGATCTAATTCCTGTAAAGCCCCCTCACCAAATTTTTCAAGCCGGATGAGTCCTACCTTCTGTTGTACATCAACCATTTTGACTTCGCTGATATTGGTAATGCGAATTGCCTGACGATTCAGGTTCACACGGGCATTACTATCTCCTCTACGAACATCAATGGTCACCGTGGAACCCGCTGGGCCGGTAATCAGATTGGCAACTTCGTCCAGAGACAGCCCAGCTAAATTCCTCTGATTGACACCGACGATCACATCACCTCTTTGCAGTCCGGCTTTTTGAGCTGCACCACCATTCAATGTTCTCAAAATAACAGCTCCCTCTTGATGCGTTTTCAGTTGAACGCCTACTCCGACCACACTGTTGCCACCCACATCAACACGGGGACCTGAAGAACTGGGTGTAAATTCAAACCGAGAGTGCTTATCAATCGCTTCCAGGGACCCATAAGCAAACTCATAAATCACTCCTGTTGCCTGCATTCTCAGTTGACTTCCTGCAATGTCCGCAGCCTGACGCATTACCGTAACCGAATCCTGAGCATTCCGAGCAGGATTCTGATTCATCAGTTGCTGCCAGCTTTGCTGTACCATTCGAATCTGTTCTGGTGAGGCTGCGATCCGATTGGCATTGATGAAATTCTGGTTTTCTACTGCCAAAATCAGATTTTGAAGTGATTTTCGGGTTCTCACATCATAGGAAGGTGGCTGGACATGACGTGAATCGATCATACGGTTCACTTCCAGGTAAAATGAATAAGCTCGTTGCGGATCCATATTCTGCAAAGTTCCCACAACTGAGGCACTGGAATATCGCTGTGAAATTTTATTTCTCAGTTCCTGATCTGGGTCGACAGGATACTGTTTGGGAAATTCGGTTTCATATCGATCTCGGTCATACTGAGGCATACTCCTCTGTTGTAACTCTCGAATCAGCTCTCTTAACTTTTGACTGTCGATCCTGTCATCGAAATTTTCACGACTTTGACGTCTCTGACCGGAATCAAATCGATCTCTGGAGAAAGAGTTGTATTGGTTTTGAGGTCGTTCATAAGTTTGAGCCTCTTCCGACAACAGTTGCTTCAGCTTTAATTCATACTCATCAAATCGATTTTCATCTGTAACAGGGCGATATCGCTGATGACGCCGACCGTTTGAATAAGAAGGTGTATATGAATCCCGCCCCGCATTGAATGGGTCGCGTTCAAATGATTGTCCAGAACCATTTTGATTGAAATGATTCTGATATGGGTCATACTCTGCCGCATGCGATAGTGTCGTGCATCCTGACAGAAAAACTGCGGTTAGCAGAATCACCATACTCCAGACAAACAGTCGGGCAGAATTGATGGTTTCAGTTTGTGAATAATTGAATTGTGATCGGTTCATGATCCCCTCCGATATCAACCGCTATGCGGTTATTAAGTCCGGCCTATCAACTTCCTCTATGATGGCTTAACGGAATTCTTTGATAGAAAATAATATAACGGCTCACATAATATGCCCCGTTCCAACAATTCAGTTCGCTATGCACATTGTGCATTTAATCCCTGTTTTTTTTGTGCCGAGGCGGGAGTTTCTACAACCTCTGTCTGCTTTTCTGTTTCCAGTAGTTCTCCTCGAATGACGCGGATATCACCAGGTGCTTCAATACCAATTTTGATTGCACCTTTTCCTGTTTTTAAAATCTTGATCACAATATTGTCACCAATTTGAATCACTTCATCTCGTTTTCGAGTTAATACTAACATTTCAAACTCTCCTGTTATTGCTGAGCATCAATACTCATCTCATCCCGGAATCATAATGATGTCATTTGGACATTGTTAAAGTGGCTGATTAGATCTATAGCATTCAGTGTGCCAAATACTATCACCACAATCATAGACCACATTATCTTACTATTATATATACACTTACGAATTCACATTCTCATCAAACGCACATTGAAAGCATCTCGTAAAAGTGTAACATTGACAACACACAACTAAACGCCCCCAAAATTACAATGGATCAAATCAATTCCCGTCCATTATATGATTACACCATTTATCGTTTTCCGCGTGGAATAATCCATAAATATACCCTGCAGCACAAAGCCTGCACCTTTCCCCTGGACTGCCGTCTCAGGTTTTGTATTGGCTGCGTAATTATTCTTTTGAGCTTCGAATCTTGAAGCATTAAGACTCACGGAGGATTACCCCTGAGCATGGTCTTGACGTAATTTCCAAAACCAGTAAACTTCGCCGCCTGATCTGCCGGGACACTTTGATAGGATTCTCTTTTTCTTTAGAGCACCTTCTCCGGCAATATCTTATAACACTGATATAAACGTGTTCATTTTTGACAGGGCCCATTGTTTCGAGCGTCATTTCATGCTCGGTCTTTACACAACATCGACTAAGTGATCGTCAAGGAAGGCACTTGCTGGTCAAGCCGTAGAATTCACGAGAAAGGATTGTGTGAATGTATTCCCGCCTCCACCACACTTTTTGTAATCACATGTTTTGGAAGGACTCAAAGTCCTTTGGTCCCCAGATAATGGTTATCCTTCTGGTATCCGGACTCACATTAACCTGTTTAAACTCCAACGTTCAAGCACAATCGATCAATGATGGAAACAGTAAATTAGTTAATGATTTGCTTCGTCTGTTAGAGAAATCAGAACTGGCGACACGTGATCGGGAATACAAACCTTCTGGTTTGGACCTCCCCCCTGCACCACAATTGAATACATCACGGATTAATATCAATGAAGTTCGCCAGACCCTTGAGGAATTCTCCAAGGACAGTTCCGCTCTTGCGATCAGCTTAAATCGGGTGATGTATCAGGTTCCTGGAGTGAGAGAGTATATTGCAGATGTTCTCAAAGTGAGAGCTCGTGCTTCAATCCTCGCAGATCGTGTCCGCCGCGATAATGATTTAAATCAAATTGCTGCGGAATATGGTGAAATTGATCAGCTCTGGCGAGTTGTCTCGCTTCAATTGGAAAACGTTCGTGGCCTTGACCGGGAATCTCAAAATCTGATTGCGAAAATGAATCAGTCAGATCGTAAACTGGGTGATTTACTTCAGACCGGTCCTCAGCTGAAACGAACAGAACTCCTGACTCAAACTTCTGCACTTTCCAATGCACTCGGAATTCTGGTGGAAGATATTGAGATTGAACTATCTCGCGAACCTCAGAGATTTGAACTGGTAAGAGCAGGACAAGAAGTAGAGCAACGAATGATTCAGGTCTCCAATCTGATCATAGATCGCCAGAGCTATGATGCAATCAAACGCGAGTATCTGGCTTTTCGTGATTCCTGGAATTCGTTTGCAACTCGTCTGCGGCCTTACCACAATCGAATCTTAAGCCGTGGCATTCAACGAGTTGTACAGCAGGACCGATCCATCCAGGAATTACTATGGTTGCCTCAGGATGGAGCGAACATGCAGGAAATCGCTCACTTAACAGAAGCGCTTAAACGTGATGTTGATGAATTTTATCGTAGAGCAACACTGCGTTTGTTAATCAGCCTGCCACCAGCAAATTACATTGCGACTTCCGATGAATTCTACGGAACTGTGGAAAACCTGATCGATACAGTCAACCATAACAAGTAACCTGATTACATCTTTCTCGTATATTGAGCAAGCATGGAAAGATTTCTCGGCCATGTTCCATACAGTTGAGAGCCCTGCCGCTCTTCAACTGCTGGATAAAGTTGATAATTCAATCAATGCTTTGCGGGTTTCTCTGCGAATTGAACAACCCTCAGAGAGTATTGATCTGGCAAAACTGGTTGTTTCTCTGGAAACTCAAAGTACTCAGCTCTCAGTTATTGCCGAGCAATGGCTGGCTACAGAGTCTCCTTCATTCCGTCAGTCTACTCAGAATTCCATTCGGGATTTCTCGAATACAGCCCACGAACTGCATCGAATTATTCTCATGCGACCAGCATCACCTGCTCTGGTCCGAACAAAAAGTTCAGAGTTGTTTGATAGCTGGTTCCAGGTACACGAAAAGATTTCACGATGTGAAACTCGTGAAAAATTCCAACTCCAGGAAACAGCTGTTCGTATCACACAGATGCTGATGGACCTGCGTTACGCAACTAAATAAAAATCGAATTTATCACGTACTTACAAGGCCCTCCTTCCGGGAGGGCCTTGTGCATGCGCAGCGCTTTACAATCAAAGAAAGATCGTTTTGATTGAATCTCTTTCGTGGATCTGTCCCACACATCACTGAACCGACTTATTTGTGAGAACCCAGGATAAATATGACTGTCACAAATTCTTCCGGAGATTCTCCCTTTGGGGAACATCATTCAGATTCCAGAAATCCGAACGAAACTGACTGGGTGGATTACCTGTTCGCATATTTTGAAGCATTGCAGCGATGTATTCGCATACCGATGCTTAATCTCCAGTCTGATCGCCAACAGATCATCCGGAAACGAAGTACTCTGTTTCTTCCCGCTGCTGGATTGACGTTAGCAATTCTTCTGATGCTTCTGTTAATAATCGTCCAATTATTCTGGCCATTGTATATCGCCGTTCTTCTGGTTGGCTCTCTGGAATTACTCTGCCTGCGTACTTTTACTCCTGGCGCAATCCCTCAAAGTCGTGAATTAATTTTTCCGTCTTCTTCAGCAGGTTCTGCAGGAAATATTTTTGTTTTGACGATTACGCTGATGTTGCTGAGAATGGGGCTGCTTTATCATCTGCTAACTGACTCAGTTACTCTGCTGGCACCCTGCATATTAATTATCATCTCAATTACACTGGGAATCTGGCTAATCCCCTTCTCTATCTGCTTTGCAGAGGCAACTGATGAAGCAGCGAAATGGGCAAACCCGAAGTTTCCATTAACATTAAAACAACTCACTTATTCCAGTTTAATTTTAACTCCATTGCTTCTAGCAGGAATCTGGTTTTCTCCAGGGAGGTTTGCACCGGGTTTACTTGCAGCTGCCATATTGATTTACTGGATTATTCGAAAACTGGAAGACTATCATATCGAGATTTCTGATATGCATATAGAAGGTATCTCTTCGCTGTTTCAAATTATTTTTCTGCTGATATGTAGTATTGATTTCTCATTTTGGACTAAATTTGCAGAGTAAATCAGTGTCTCTGACAATTTAGAGTCCCCGTTGTCTTAGTTCAGCTCGCATCAATCCATTATCAAACTCATTGGAACATATCACTTGAAAGCCATTGCGATCAAGCAGTGTTGAAGGATCAGACAACCGCATTGTTTGAATGTCAGCAGCAAATTTAAAGAATAGATACATGATTTTTACCCATGCTATTGCCCGCCATCGTCGAAATCGATTACCGGTCACCTGAAAATCGGCATATAACCAGTGAGCCTCATCAGTACATGCTGAGGAAATCTTTGAGACAACCTCATTGAGAGTAGCTTCATTGAAAACATCGAGAAAGAAGTTCGTAACAATCAGGTCATAATTTTGAGCTGGCATTGCGTCGTGAGTCAAATCACAGCTGTGAAACTCGATTCTCTCTATCCCGGGTAGAACGTTTTTTCGCAATCGTTTTTGAGCAAGCTCTAACATTGTTTCGCTGGAATCAATGTAATGAATTTCTTCAAACGTACACTGTTGGAGAAATTGGATCAGGAAAGTTCCGTTACCTTCCCCGATCAAAGCGGCTTTTTTGATTTCTGGCAAATCGGAGAGAAACGCGGTTCTACAGAACTGCATCTGCTCCCGGAATACAATTTTTTCTAATCGCTCGAACCAGGGAGCAACTCGATTAAAATTCATATCCGGAGGCTCAAATATAAACACGGTGTGAGCAATGCGCAATCAGCTAACACTGGTTTAAGCTGATGATTTATCGAACGCCGATCAAGTATCAATAAAATCAAACTACTGGAGATCATCGATATTTCAAATACTGGCACGAGATTTATTGCGATCGCGTAACTACAGATACATAACTGAAACATGATGAACCCCGTCAGAAAGTACGGAACTTGAATCATTAAATCGGGGTGTCTTGTAAAAAATGATACTTCGCCAGCCTGTCTGTCAGTTTGATATTCCCAACGGGAAATACAAAGGCAGTTCAATGTACATAAAAAGAGAAAGCAATTAAATGTCCATATAAAACCATTGTCCCAGCTTTGGACCTGTGACCAGATAAAGAAGTGAGTTGCCAAGGAAAAAAACATACCCACCAGTAGTTCTCTCGGAAGCAAACCTCTGGCAAATTTGGGGATATAAAAACAACTGAGGAAGTAGATTGCCAGCACAAACAGTAAACCGAAGCCCCAAACCAACTCAATTTTTGTCAGCAATTCAAATAAACAGATTGTCGAAATGAGTGCAACAAGCCCCCAGCAGATCAGCAGTGGCCAGAAGAATTCCCGAGTAAATCGATGCCGCGGCGTTCTCTCTGGGGCATCTGGTAATCGTAAACTATCCAGCAATCGGTCTCCCAAATAGGCTAACCAGGTCACACTGAATAAGATAAAATAATCATGAATCTCGACTTTAGTTGAGTACCTTGTTGAAAAACACCATAACCAGGTGATCGCAACAAATGGAGCATCCAGACTTAGTGAATTAACGAGTAAGAGAATTTTAGCCGGAAATTGACTGACTTGGCTGCAGTGGGGGGAGACAGCCCTATAATAAGGTAATCTCTCGGCTGATACTTTTTGGGCTGTCCTGTGTGTGAATTTGCTTAACATCTGATAAGAAAATGACTTCTGATTATTTTTTCTAACAAGGGGCATGAGCAAGACCACAAAATTTATTATCCGCTTACTGATCAAGGTCTGTAATAATACAATTAGAGCTGACAAGCTTCTGATCCCATAGTGTTTAAATGTATCAAACCGAATAGAATCCGGATTATTATCAGATGTTGAAACAGATACGAATATTCTAATAGAGTATAATGCAAACATTCAGGGCGTCTGCAGCAGTTCATTCCATGAAACGTGGAGTTTCAACGCAATCATCAAATCGGTTCGAGGTATCTTCGAAGCACAATCCCCCTCACCCAAATTTCATAAACTTTTAATTTGCGAAAATCGGGTCTATGAATTCTGATTCAGGATGTAAAGAATGCCGTTAAAAACGGGTACCGTCGAAGAGCCAAAGCTCGATTTGACCCCCATGATAGATATTGTTTTCTTGCTGATCATCTTTTTTATGGTTGGTACTCAGTTTACAGAGATGGAGCGCCAGTATGATATAAAGCTTCCAACAGTGACTGATGCGAAGCCTTTAACAAATCTGCCCGATGACATCATCGTCAATGTACAACAGGATGGTCAAATTTCGATTAATGGTGAGAAGAAAAGTCTGGAAGATCTGGAATCTTTCCTGAAAACGGCCACTCAAAATTTCCCGGGACAATCCGTCGTTATACGGGGAGACTCCACAGGCCCCTATCAAAATGTAATGAATATTCTGGAGATCTGCCACAGGGTCAAAATTCGTTCTGTCTCTTTAGCAAATCGATTAAGAGACGATTCCTGACATGAATAATCGCATTCATAACCTGATCGAAAAGATCCTGGCTGGTCGAGAGATGACTTTCGAGCAGATTCTATGGGGGTTTTTAATCTTAGCAGCGATCTTCGCATCCATTCATCTGCTTTCGATGCTGGTCACGCGCTGGGGAGATCGGAACGCATCATCGAAAGCGCTCTTATTTTCTATCATAGTTCATCTGTCATTATCGCTCGGAGTAGTCACTTTCTGGCCGGAGCAGGCAGTAAAATCACTGGCTAACGCAAAGCCGGAACAGGAAAACGATGACATTACCCTCAATCTGGCAGAGAGCACGGAAACGATAAAAAATAAACTGTCAGGCAACTCGCCTGTCTGGGAAAAACTGACTCCCCCCCAAAAGCAGGAACTATCCCGCATTGATTTGAGTCGACCTGAGTTCACTCCCCTGTCTGCGCCCCCAGAAAAAGAACAGCCACAGGAAATCTCAGAGACGCCGATGCCAGATGTTGTTTCGAAATCTGACTTGCCGGTCACTCCATCGAAAGTAAACATTGAAAGCGTCAGTCAGAAACGCATACAGTCTCAGGCACCTCTGGAAATCACTGATACTACTGCTGAATCCAGAGCAGAAGTCTCAGTACCGTCGACATCAAATACTCGCAGCAAAATGATTCGTAGTGGCCAGTTCAATCAGCAACTCGAGCGTCAATCAACACCAGGAGCAGTAGATCGCATTCAGCCTTCATTTAATGACCAGAAAAAAACATTGGCTTTAAATGCCCAAACAGATCCTCAGTCGGTTCTGGAACGAAATGCCTATGATTCCCTGCTGTCCAAGCGAACCGGTCCTGCACCATCAAACCTGAAAATGAATACTACAGGTGTGGAAACTGCTGAGTCCAGCGAAACCAACTCTAACGTCGCCCCCACGGAACCTCGCTTTGCCAGACGAAAATCTCGCACGACGCGATCTGCAACTGATGGGACGATCCAACGTTCAGCTCCTCAAACCACTTCGGGTAAAGCCAATCCCGACTCTGATCGATTACTGGCAGAACGAAGTACGCTGCCACTCACAATGAATCAAAAAGGGCCTCAACCTGATGCACTTCGTCCTAACTTTGATGCTGTTTCCAATCGAACCAAGGCCAATATCCCTGCAACTTACAGACTGAGAAATTTATCAAAGAGAAAAGAGATTGCCCAGAAGTTTGGTGGGACGGAAGAATCGGAACGTGCAGTTGAATCGAGTTTGAAGTGGTTAGCCAATCATCAGGAACGGGCAGGTTACTGGGACGCAAATCGGTTTGGTGCAGGCCAAGTCAAAATTGATGAACAGGGAATTGATCGCCGCAATGCAGGAATACAGGCAGATGCAGGATTAACAGCTCTCTCAATATTAGCATTTTTGGGTGCAGGCTACACTCAGGAAGAAGGCCTGTATGCTGATAATTTAAATCGTGCGATACAGTGGATGATCAAACAGCAGAATTCCGATGGTTTTCTGGGCGGAGAGGCAACCCATTATGCCCGTATGTACTCGCATGCCATGGCAACATATGCGCTGGCAGAAGCTTACGGCTTACAAAACGATCCAAAATCAAATCCGCAGTTACGAGAAAGTGTCGCTCGGGCTGTTGCTTATATTATTGAAAACCAAAACCCATATGATGGTGGCTGGCGATATGTCAAAGGACAGAAAAGTGATATGAGCATGTTTGGCTGGCAACTGATGGCTTTGAAGAGTGCTGAAATTGCCGGTATCCCCATTCCCTCGGACGCCAAACAGCTGATGGTTAAATTTCTGAAAGATCGCAGCATGGGTAAGCACGATGGCTTGGCCACATATCGTCAAGTCGAACCTGCGACGCCTCCCACCCCTGCAATGACGGCTGAATCTTTATTCTGCAAACAAATGCTGGGGATCCGCAGAGATAATCCTGCATGTACTGAAGCTGTACAGTTTCTTTCTGAACGGCCACCCCGTCGTTCAGAACACAATCTTTACTATTGGTACTATGGTACCCTGGCCATGTATCAATATGGCGGAAATCCCTGGCGGGAATGGAATGAGGATTTGAGAGAACTTTTGATTTCAGAACAAATCACTCAGGGAGATAATGCGGGAAGCTGGGAACCGCGCCCCCCGTGGGGTCCTTATGGGGGTCGACTCTATTCAACAACCCTGAGCACACTTTGTCTCGAAGTCTACTATCGGTTTTTGCCACTCTATCAGATGGGAGGTCGTTATGGAGATGAAGGCACTCCAGACTAATCTGAACAAAAACCAATCGTTTGAAAAGTAGACACTGTCTCTAAGTCATGAGTACGAGCCGGAGTTCAAAAGATCTCATTAATCTTTTTACCGAAACGAAACACTATTCGGCAGAAATAATTATTCAATGAATACTTCTAATAATACATATGAACTGTTACTTACCAGACTGAAACAGACCTCATTGCTGGCCTCCTGCTCAGCTGTGCTGGAATGGGATGAGCAGACCTGTCTGCCTCATGCAGGAGCTGAACATCGTGCGAATCAACTTGCTTTAATGGCAGGTCTGGTTCATGAGCAGGCTACCAATACTGAAATTGGTGATCTCCTGGATGAACTGGAATCAAACTCTGCCTGGGATGAAGATTCATACGAACAGGCTAATATCAGAGAATCACGCCATGAATATGACCGCATGACGAAACTTCCACGGCGTCTCGTGGAAGAACTTTCCAGGGTGGGAACTCTTTCTCACCATGCCTGGGTTTCAGCACGAAAACAAAACAGGTTCGACGACTTCTTACCCTGGCTGGATCAGATGATTGCCCTGAAGCGCGAACAGGCGTCGGCGATCGGATTTGAAGGAAATCAGGCCTATGATGCCTTGCTCGACGAATACGAACCAGGGGCGACTGCTGAATTAATTGAGCAGGCTTTTCTCCCCTTACGGAATGAACTTGTTAACCTCGTAGCAGAAATTCAGAACTCCGGAGTGAAACCTGATATTTCAATTCTGACCAGAAGCTATCCCATCGAAAAACAACGTGAGTTCAGCCTTAAAGCAGCTGAAAATATTGGATTTAATTTTGAAGCCGGACGACTGGATATCGCAGCTCATCCATTTTGCAGTGGAATTGGCCCCGGGGATTGTCGCCTGACAACCCGATATGACGAACATCATTTTCCTGGTGCTTTTTTTGGAACACTGCATGAAGCCGGTCATGGAATCTATGAGCAGGGCCTGCAAACGGAATTCTTTGGCACTCCAGCCGGGAGTTCAACATCACTGGGAATCCATGAATCGCAGTCACGGATGTGGGAGAATCTGGTTGGCCGTAGTCGAGCATTCTGGAACCGATTCTATCAGCCCGCACAGAAAATGTTTCCCGAAGCTTTATCGGATGTGGCAATCGATGATTTTTATAGCGCGATCAATAATGTTCGCCCCTCATTTATACGAGTCGAGGCGGATGAAGTGACTTATAACCTGCATATCATGCTACGTTTTGAATTAGAAAAAGCACTAATCTCGGGAGATTTGAAACCCGCTGATTTGGAATCAGCCTGGAACGAGAAATTCAAAGAGTACTTTGATCTCACTCCAGACACCCCTGCAAATGGATGCCTGCAAGATGTCCATTGGAGTGCCGGGTTGATTGGTTATTTTCCTACTTATGCATTGGGAAACATGTATGCAGCTCACTTCTATCAGGCAGCAGAAAAAGAACTGGGAGACCTGAATCAGTTGATTGAAGCCGGTGAATTTTCTTCACTTAAGAACTGGTTGAACCAGAATATTCATCACCACGGTAAACGTTATCGTGCCAATAGACTGGTCGAAGTTGTCACAGGAAACACTCTTTCACATTTCCCGCTAATGAATCAACTCAAACAGAAATACAGCGAACTCTATCACCTGTAATCAATTAATAAATAGTGTTGGAACCTGTCTCTATGAGCAATCAGAGTATGAAAAAAGATTTTACGATCGCGCTTGTGCTGGTCCTGGCTGGAGTGATTCTGTTTACTGTCTGGTTAGGCTATGGATTGAATGGAAACCGACGAGCATCACAAAATCTGACCTTGTTAAATGTGGGCGAAACGGCACCTCCATTGAAAGCGGAAGGATGGGTAAATGGCAATCCACACCAGAACAACTATCTTGAAGGAAAAGTCATTGTCGTCGATGCATGGGCCACCTGGTGTGGACCATGCAGAATGGCTGCACCGCATATGGTTGAAATCTATGAGAAATTCAAAGACCAAAAGGTGGCTTTTATCGGCCTGACCTCAGACAGTGAAGAATTGCTTCCCGAGATTAAAGAATGGTTATCTGACACAGGAATCACCTGGCCTAATGGTTACGGAGCCATCGATTCTCTTACTGCCTTCAAGGCAGAATTCATTCCTCAAGTATGGGTGGTCGGCACTGATGGAAAAATTGTCTGGAATGAAGATTCGAGATCAACCGAATCTCTCGAAGAGGGGATTCGACAGGCCTTGAAGAAGACTGACTAATCAGAAGTGGCTTCTTCATTCACTTCAACTTGCAATCAATTCTGGAATGATGAAACCGAAAGACTGGAACATGAATCGGAAACTTGTGGAGCAGAGTGTAAATGGAATTTGTATGCGAGCCCTGATCGCGGGATCTGGACCTCCTTTGCTCCTGGTCCATGGATTCCCTTTGAGCCACCAGATGTGGCTGCCACAAATTGAGCATTTTCAATCCAGCTATACGGTTATCGCGCCCGATTTGCGTGGATTTAGGGATTCAGATATTTCTCCCGGGATTGTAACAATGGAACAACACGCTCGGGATTTGAACGTGCTTTTACAAGACTTGAAAATTGAAGATCCTGTTTCCTATTGTGGTCTCTCGATGGGCGGATATATCGCCTGGGAATTCTGGAAGCATTTCCCTGATCGATTACACGCATTGATTCTGTGTGACACTCGAGCGGATGCTGATTCAGAAGAAGACGTCAATAATCGCTTGAAAATGGCCGATCTAGTGCTGAGGCATGGTCCGGAAGCGATTTCAACAGCCATGATTCCGAACCTGATCAGTGAATCCAGTCAACAGAACCAGCCTCATATTTCTGAACACCTTATCTCGATGATTGAAGCGACAGACAGCGAGGGTATTGCCGCCAGTCAGAAAGGTATGGCCGCACGTTCTGATTTTTCTGATCTGATCAAGGACATCCATATCCCGACTTTATTTATCGTAGGGAAAGAGGACCGATTAACCCCTCCGGCGGTGATGCAACAGATGAGTACTCAAGTGCTGGAATCAAAGTATTTCGAAGTGAGTGATGCAGGCCATATGGCTCCCATGGAAGCTCCAGATTTAGTGAACCAGGCGATCGATGATTTTCTTTCCACCCGTTTGAATTCCTGATATCACCTTGCTGATTATCTTAATTTTTTATCTAACTACCTCTGAACAAGGAACTGATATGGCCAAAAATCATTCACCTCGTTTTCTCGATATCGTCAATTCTGCCAAGTCACGCGTTCCTGAATGCACGGTTCATGATGTGAAATCACGCCGTGATAAAGGAGAAGAATTCACTCTGATTGATGTCCGGGAAGATCATGAATTCAGTCAAGGCAGGATCCCTGGTGCGATTCATCTGGGCAAAGGAATTATTGAACGAGATATAGAACAACAGATACCTGATACATCTACACTTTTGATTCTCTATTGCGGAGGTGGCTTTCGTTCTGCTTTAGCGGCCGACAATCTGCAAACGATGGGTTACACGAATGTGATCTCGATGGATGGTGGCTTTAGTGGCTGGAAATCTGCCGACTATGATATTGAAACCGATTCACCCTGATTCCACCAACTCTAAAAAAAGAGCACTGTATCCGTAACAGATACAGTGCTCTTTTTGAATTTGTGAGTAGCCTGGTGGTCAACCACCCAGTTCCCAGTTGTAAGTCTGGAGCTCCAGTACGAGAAAGACAATTCCTGCAATCAATGCGGAAAGAGAGACAAATAACAATCCTACGTAGATATTAGGGCCAGCTGCTTCGCCTGCACCGGCTTTTCCTTTAGATTTAGAGCTTCGAGTTGACATGGTCACCTTTCTCAATCACACCATTTTTAGCGGCGTCTATTACTGTCCCGACAGCTTTATCAGGATCGACATAAACGAGTTCAATCTTACCCAGATACTTGGGGCGATTCCCGTTCGCTTCAGTACCAAAACGATATACAAACAGTTGATGCCCTTTGCTGAGTCCATCATCACTACCCAGTGATACTTCGACAAACCGTGTACCGTTTCGTTTATCTTTCTTAGTATTGATGATCAGGCCTTCCACAGCCGGTGGAGGAGACTGCATTCCGGCGATTGCGGGATCTTGGGGATCAATCCCCAGGTTGGCAACAATCTTGTTTAAGTAGTTAAGTTCTTCTACCACTTTTGTGTGCTTGGCAACCAGGTTTTTCTCACGAATTGACTGTGTGAAAATTGTATCTTCAAGACCTTTGATTTTGGCACGTAATTCATTCACCGTATCATGCAGAGATTTATTCACAACCCGCTGTCGATCTGATTCCTGACGCCGAAACTTTGCTTCTTCCCCGGTTGTTTCTGCTTGAGCAACAGATGTGTCGCGCTCTACGCGAGCAGTATCGAGCTGAGTCTGCAAAGTCTTAGTCTGTGCCAGCAGTGCTTCGTTGGCAGCTTTGGCAGTCTCTGCTTCGCTTTGAGCTTTATTCAGCTCTTTCGTCATCTCAGTTTTTTCATTATTAAATTCTGACTCTAATTCGTTCATGCTTTTCTGCAGAGAGGCTACATTGTCTTTGAGTTTAAGACTTTCATTGCGCCAGTTGTTTTGAGCAGTAAAGACAGCACCTGCAAATCCCATGAAACAGACACTGAGTACAACTTGAACGACGACCAGTACTTTGCCGACAAACGACATCTAATCGCTCCTGATATTTGTTTTAAATGACGAGTTTATATTTTTACTTCTGAGAAAGCTCTTTTTTTTCTTCGATATTGTTTCCAGGAGCCAGCACGACTTTTTTCAACGACTCTTTTTGTCTCTGCAGTCGCTGAACTTTTCCCTGAATGCGATCGATATAATCACGAAGAGTTTTCTGTTGTTGTTCCGCTAGAAATCGTTCATTTCGAATTTCATCAATCTGATCTCGCAGGCGAAATATATCGGCTCTACGTTCGGAAGCTTCCTGATTTACTTCCAGAGTCTGCTGGCCAATTTTGATGCCTTCATTTGCAAGCTGAATGATCTGCTGATCGAGTTGAACTATTTTCTGTTTCAGCTCGGTTGCTTTATCCTTCATTGCCGTTCGATCGACTTTATTTATCAATTCCCATCTTTTGATCGATGTCTTAAGTGG
This sequence comes from uncultured Gimesia sp., assembly GCF_963972345.1. Lineage (NCBI taxonomy): Bacteria > Pseudomonadati > Planctomycetota > Planctomycetia > Planctomycetales > Planctomycetaceae > Gimesia > uncultured Gimesia sp. Next base: position 24,687 of record NZ_CAXAVM010000031.1, read on the forward strand.
TTCAATTGTTTTCGTAACCTCATCCAGCTTTTCATTCTGTTGCTGAAGTTTGTGTTTTTGTGCGGCCACGATGACTTTTGCCAATACGGGAGAAGTAGTAAGTTGCTCACCTCCCCTTCTGGTCTTTACAGACCAGATCGGGTTCTCACCAGCCTGGTATTCAAATACATAATCAGTCAAGGCGTCTTTTTCTTGAGACCAGTTGGGGCCTCCAACAGCACTGACTGCGGCAAATCCCATAAAGGCAATACTGGCAAAAAATACCAGTACTAACAGGATTTTACTTAGAAGGGTCATTGATACATTCCTGTGTCAGGGTAAATACGCTGAACTACTCTGATTTCTCTATATTTATTATGCTTTATCTTTTAAGCTTAGGCTATTCACTTTATTCCTATTGCGGAATAAGAGTTAAAAGAATTGAGTCATTTCAAGAAAGAATCAGGGCAAAATACCTGAGTTATGAAAGTAATAAAGCAGAAAATCGATCTGCGGCGAAAAGGCTCTCTTGAGACGATATGATTAGATAACTGCTACAGGTAATTCGTACGCAAAAACAACCTATATTGTGAAATCGGTTATTTCCTAATTATAAATACGCCTAAAAAGCATAGTCAAACTGAATTTAAGCTAACTGTCTGGTATTTAACTGTTTGACCTTTCTAACTTGGGTTGCAGACACAATCCCTACGTTCAGAATACTTGACATAACATCAACTTCCAGTGAAAAATCCTGAATTAATGCCTGTCGAATATCTCGATCGGTTATTTCCAGACAGCCAGCAGACATACCAGCAAGCTGATATGTTCATAAATACACATTCTTGGTTTGAAACTATATGGATGATTATTTGAAAATATTAACAAGTGATGAAGCGAACTTGTTTGTATTAAAATACTTAGTAAATCCCGCACTTTGGTCCAAATTTCGATAGGTAAATTCTGGTTCCATTGGTATTTTGCATTACATGCAACGATTATTGCCGATCTTATATAGTACGATCAAACCAGTACTCACTGATTAGACTTTAATCTAATGCCGGGCCCTCAGATGCATCAGATACCGAGATTAGTTGGAGATTGGTTTAAATGACTACCCGGGAAGCCCCTTACCGTATCACAAACGTAAACGAACATCTCAAAGTCCAGTTACTTCCAGAATTGAATGATTCAGCCTGGACGGAACTGGAATCACTGGGTGATTCGCTTCTACTGGTATTGAAGGAAGTAAAACGCCCCACGGTGATAATCGACTTATCAAAATTGAACTATATAAGCAGTTCACTGGTCGCCATAGTGATTCAAGTCTGGAAGCTGGTTGATGAACAGGGCGGGAAAACGGCCGTTCTGAATCAAAGCGAAATGGTTGAAGAAGTACTTAATATCTCCGGCTTGAAAAAAGTCTGGTGTATTGTCCCCACTGAAAAAGAAGCCATCAACCACTTAAACCAGACCCTCAAGCAGGAGCGTATTGAGCGCAGACGGAACTTCTCGACACCCATTCTTCTAGGCATTGTGGCTGTCCTTTCTGCTGTTATCTGTTTCGCATTATATGTGAGTGAATCACTCAACCTGGATCCGAAGGTTGCCTTAGCGGCCACCATTTCCTTCTCAGTCGCGGGCATATTACTAAGTGCAACAGTACTTACTGACCGCAGAAAGAATATACGGGTATTGGGTGTAGTGGTTCTTATCTGCAGTCTTATTGTAGGTGGACTTGGCATATTCAAATTGTTTTGAACCCGGAATAGCCACCACAATCACAAACGACAAATAAGAAAACAACTTGAATATCATAGGTCAGGACAGAAAGAGTTGAGCCATGTCAGATTCGTCAGCAAAACCCGAAAATAAGCAGGAAGGACGTCAGCAGGCCCTTCAGGCAGAGTTGAGAGAACTGGTTGATGTTGTAGGTCCAGGCCCCCTTGTAGATTTATTGATGGAAAGAGCATTCCAGTTACAGGCAACAGACATCCATCTGGATCCTCTGGATGATGGGTTGCGCCTCCGACTACGTGTCGACGGAATGCTGCATGACATTATTCAGCTCCCCAAAGAGGCAGCAGCTTCAGTCATTTCCAGACTCAAACTGGCGGCAAACATGGATATCACTGAACGTCGCCTGGCGCAGGATGGTCATATCAATAACGAGACGTTGCAGAACCGTCGAGACATACGGGTAGGCTCAGGGCCCACGATTCACGGCGAAAGACTTGTACTGAGGTTGATGCCAGATCATAAACGGTTTACCCATTTCAGTGAACTGGGGCTCAGTGAACGACAGACAAGTGAGATCACAAAATATTGTCAGGCCCCCTACGGGATGATTCTAAGTGTAGGTCCGGTAGGCTCGGGTAAAAGCACTACAATCTATAGTTGCCTGGACCATCTCAACCAGCCTGAAATGAGTCTGGCAACTATTGAAGACCCAGTGGAGCGTCGGATTGAAGGCGTGAACCAGATCCAGATCGACCCCAAAATCGGTTTCAGTTTCGCTGAAGCATTACGAGGTGTGCTCCGCCAGGACCCCAATGTGATCATGGTCGGGGAAATTCGTGATTCTGAAACAGCTCATATCGCCGTAAGGGCAGGTTTGACAGGCATTCGTGTACTCTCCACTTTGCATTCCAATGATGCTGTAGCTGCCATTGATGTTTTCCGTGAGTTTGGAATTCCCTCCATGTTTATCACTGACAGTCTGCAGGGCATTATTTCACAGCGTCTGGTGAGGTGCATCTGCGAAAAGTGTCGAACTCCCTATCAACCTGATACCGGAGCCTGCGAATACCTGGGCATTAATGCGGATCAACTGTCTGATTCAAAAATAGCCAGGGGTACTGGTTGTGAACATTGTTTCCAAACTGGCTATTTAGGCCGAACGGGAATATTTGAAACGCTCGGGATCAAGGGAGAGTTAAGAGACGCCATTCTCCGCGGATTGACACAATCGGAGATCCTGAAACTAGCTTCCAGCCTGGGCATGACCACCATGGAAGAATCCGGAAAGGCCAAGGTGCTGGAGGGACTTACTACCGTCCAGGAATTGCATCGTGTTCTGGTCTGATCAGACACATTCGCTTGAAATGCCTCGTTCTCAGAACCTGGTTTGCAGGCCCACTCTGTACACTATTTCTCGTCGAATTGGTAAAACAGTCTCTTTGGAGAACCTTATGTTCTCAGGAAAAAAACATTCAATTCTGGTAGAACTGTTATATAATAATACGTAATTGACAGTAATGGGTTAGCACCCTGCATAACCCTTCCGGCCATCCTCATTCACTCAGATGAGACGTTGAAGGATTGCCACATGAATTTGAACCACAGAGAGCCGACTGGTATCAATGACACAGGTGATGCCACCCTCGGCTGTTCCCAGTCAGCGACGGTTTCTATGTCGAACCAATCCAGGTCCGCAACGTATTTTAAAGCGGACTCATCATCCAAGGTCTCTGCATTAAAGGAGCGCCTGGACTCCCCTCAGGATGAATTACATCCGGACAAAAATGATGATACCATGCTCTCGCTGAAACAGAAAACCGTAATCTGGCTGGCCAGTTTTACTGCAACGGGATATTTGATTTCCTTACTTTTCCATTCGACAGTATTAACCCTGATGGCGATCGTGATTGTCGGAGGAATTAAGGGAGATGATGATATTTCTACACTTGTCAGTCTTGAGGATGATCAAAACTTCTCACTGAATGGTCCTCTCGATACCCGCATCAAAGAAGCAGGGGGGCAAACCACCGAGTTTAATGTCATGCAACCTGTCAAAACAATGACGGGGGAGAACGAAAATACAGTCGAAGAAATTCAGGAAGATTTTTCTGCTCATTTTGGCAAAGGAACAGGTGAATCTGAAGGTGACGGGGCCGGTGCGGGGGGGGGAGATTTTAAATTAAAACCAATGGGAAATGCCGTCACCGTTGGCAGTTTTACTGCCTGGACTGTCCCTAAAGACCCGGATTTAAATGAAGACTATCTGATTATTATCCAGGTTAAACTTCCTGCCAGTTATAACTCAACCCGTTACCGTGCCTCGGACCTCTCAGGTCTCGTTCTGGGGACTGATGACCATCGCCAGGCGATTCCCTGGGACTCGAAGTGGCTCAATTCTACCTTCACACCTAATGCAGTAGGCGATATCCGACCGGTTGATAAAGGGGATTATCTACCTCTCAAAAATCGGGTCGCACAATTAATCGTTAAAGTTCCAGGATCAAAAATCCCAGCGACGCGCGACACCATCAAAATCAGATCCAGAGTTCTGAAAGAAAATCAGACTCTGGAGATTGTATTCTGAACCCTGTCTCGAATCTCAGTCAATCGTCTGTCTGACCTGTTACCACCGAGATCCAACCTCTCTGATAGATTTCACCAAAGCTGGCCCAGTGAGCGGGAGGAACCATTAAATTTCCTGAACAACAAGGGCAGGGCAGGTCCGGTTGAGCGGGGAACATAGGTTTCTGTGAAAGATCTGTCGATTCCCAGGCTGCATCACACTCATCGCAGAGTATGAGAGCGTGTTTTTCACTGCTGCAAATCCGAATCCCCAGTGCGCCCTGTTCGCAAAAAGAGCAAATCCCTGCGTAATACATGTTTTGCACCTTCAATTTAATCTTTACAAGGGAAATGCTGAAATGACATCAGTGCCTTCCAGGACTATCCGTATCCTGTAAGCTTTTGGGTTTCCCTGTTGGTTACCGACGCGACCTCCCACATAACCGATCGGACGTTTCATATCGACGGTGTAAACAACTCGTGTCCCTTCTTTCTTTTTATTTACAGTTTTGCCACCTGCAAGCGCTTTGAGATAAGCCTCATCGATTAGCGCCAGTATATTTTTTCTCACACCATCACCGTCAAACACTCCATGTTTACCGGGGCGATCCGGTTGATCTTCTGCATGTTTCATCACATGCAATAAACGGTGTTTTTCCTGGCTTCCAGGACCATACTTGAGTCCTGCAGCGGACTCCCAGACTTTACCTCCTAAATCACGAAGCTGCCCCAAGTCTGGCTGCGATTTCGAATCAGATACTTTCTCAGCAGGAGGTGGCCTGCTGGATTTTGCCGGCGTTTGCTTTTCGCCCAATCCAGGTAGATCCGGCATTGTGGATTTATTTTCGGAATTCGAAGACGGTAGCTGTTCTTTCAGGGACATGCTGTCAGATGTCCTGTCTGAAGTCTGATCCTGAACTGATCCCGGTTTTAAAATGGAAGAACCACCCGATCCCGTTCTATGTGCGGAGTCCTGAGTGGCGTGCTGTTTCGGGGACTCGAACGTTTCGTTGCGAACCTCTTCAGAAGGTGTCCGCTGGTTTTGTCTGACAGAATAAATCACCAGCGCGAAGACGATGATCAACCCGATACGAATCGACCGTGAGTTAAATTTTTTCTGTTTCTCTGCGGAAAGATTCATGTGTTATCCTTTCAGGTCACCGTCAGCTTTATTCAGACAATGATTTCTGATACTGATTGTAAATCTTCTTGAGGTGATCTACCTTTTCGGGATGCCGGGCGGCAAGATTCTTTGTTTCGCCGATATCTTTGGAAAGATCAACCAGAAAAATTTGATCATCTTTTCCCAATGGTGCCTGCTGGCTGGTGTCACGGGGGTTCTCCAGTAATTTCCAGTCACCTTCTCGGACTGCCCAGCTTTTACCAATCTGCCAGTAAAAATGGTCGTGCGGACTCCTGGCATCTGCAGACTCGATGACTGCTTTCAAATTTTTGCCATCCAGTTGATGCTCAGGCAGTGGTGCGCCAGTTAAAGCTGAAATGGTAGGTAGCCAGTCACATCCGGTTGCCAGTTGATTTCGTACTTCTCCTTCAGCGATTGTTCCCGGCCAGGAAACCATTGCCGGGACACGGATTCCTCCCTCAAACAGGCTGAATTTAGCTCCTCGATACGGGCCTGCACTGCCTCCGCCTCCGAACGTTCTTTCTTCCTGTGAATGTCCATGGTCGGACTGGAAAATGATGATCGTCTTTTCTCGAAGCTGGCATTCGTCGAGCGTTGCTAACACTTCACCAATACAATCATCCATCGTTGAAACAAATGCCGCATATTTATTTCGAGGAGAGGGCAGGTGAGCATAAGCTTTTCTCCACTTTGCTTTTCCCTGTAGGGGATAATGAGGGACATTGATGGCCCAATATAAAAAAAACGGTTTATCACCTGCCTGCCGAATATAACTCTGACACTTCTCTACCATGAGATCCGGAAAAAACGCGCCATCATGCCAGACTTCTCTGCCATTCTCCCATAAGTCATGTCGGTTTGGTCCATTCCAATAGAAGAAATGTGAGTAATTGTCGATGCAGCCACCCATATGCCCGAATGAGGTCTCGAACCCTTGTCCATTAGGCATTGTTTCGGGTGTATAACCCAGATGCCACTTTCCGATATGCGCGGTTTGATAGCCGGCCTGCTGCATCATCTCTGCAATCGTGACCTGTTCAGCAGGCATGCCACTTTTACCGTGATGCGATGATACATTTCCAGGTACTCCCGCTCGTGCAGGAAATCTGCCGGTGAGCATCCCCGCCCGGGAAGGAGAACACACCGGCGCAGAGGCATAAAACTGTGTGAAGCGAATTCCCCGGCGCGCAATCGAATCCATGTGAGGCGTGATTAGATCTTTCGCACCATAGCAATTCAGATCGACTGAGCCCTGATCATCCGTGAAAATAATAATCACGTTTGGCTTCTCAGTCCTGATTGCGCTTGATGCAGTGTTGGAGAACTGTAAAAGCTGGTAAATCAGGACGAAAACCCCAATGCAAACGAAATACTTTGGAATAACAATACAATATTTCACCGAGGTCTTGTTCATACTTTCACCTGAATTTGTATCGATTGACATTAGTCGGAATTCATTATCTGGTATGGTCATCTTCAGGAATCCTCAGAGGGAGTTTCATCCCAGGCAGCCTGGAATATTTTTTCCCCGTGAACCGTGTAAGGGTTCTGCATGCTCTCTTGATATACGGCAAGGCCGGCAGTCACACAGTGTGCTCCTGCGAGGGCAACATCTGTGATCTGACGGCTGTTCCTGATAGCGGCTGCGATGATCTGTGAATCATACTCATGTCGCTCCAGCATTTCTGCAACTTCCAGAATAAAAGTCGTGGTCGATTCGCCGTATGCTTCTTTCCAGCCTATGAAGGGGCTGATAAAATAAGCGCCTGCACGCGCAGCATGCCAAGCTTGAGAAACAGAAAATATCAGGGTGGCATTTGTTCTGATGCCCAGTTGAGTCAGTTCTCGAATGGCTTTGAACCCTGACTCGCTGGCACCGACTTTAACAACAAAGTTCGGTGACATTTTTGAAAGCTTCACTCCCTGTTCCACAATCTTTTCCCAATCTGTGAGATGCGGGTCCACTTCAACACTGACCGGTTTATCTGTTCCAGAAAAGAGTCCCGCGATTTCCTCAATCACCCTAAAGAAAGGCTTGCCTGAATTTTTAATATGTTTGGGATTGGTAGTCAGTCCATCTAAATCCCAATATTCCAGGCTGTGTTTGATCTCATCTGTAATCGCACTATCCAGAAACAACTTCATTGTGTATTCCTTTCGTCAGGATAAAATGGCTATAACTTTGAATATGTGACATCAAGAGCAACTCGAAAGGAAGATTCCTTGAGAGCAAACTGATATTTTAAATTTTCCTGAATCCATTATTCTATCGCTTCGTTATTAATATAGCAGGTAATGAGCCAGCCATCGTTACTGAAAACAACCAGAAATACCCCGCCCTGCTTCAATAAAGTGTAGATTATATCATGACATTTCACTTCCCTGACTACCTGGATATCAGACGCAATGAACTTGCGACGGGAACTTCCGTTAAGTTCTCAGTTGTCAAAGATATGCCGGATATCGCACAACATATGGCGATAGCCATGCTGCGAGTTATTGAGACTGCAGAAGCGAAAGGAAAACCGGCAACGCTTATTGTCCCAGTGGGCCCCGTCGATCAATATCCCATTCTGGCAGATATGATTAACCAGCAACAATACTCCGTTAAAGACGTAATGCTGATTAACATGGACGAGTACCTGACAGATGATGATCAATGGGTCGATCTCTCTCATCCGCTCAGTTTTCGAGGTTATATGAATCGAAAGTTTTATGATCTGCTAAAACCCGATCTGGCTCCTCTACCCGAGAATCGAATCTGTCCGGATCCCAATGATGTTGGTGCCATACTAAAAATGATCGAACAGCGAGGAGGAGTGGATGCTTGTTTTGGCGGGATCGGAATTAATGGTCACATCGCATTCAATGAACCTCCGGAGGCAGATCAAACAAACAGCGCAGAAGAATTTGCGCAGCTTTCGACTCGGAATCTGGATTTGACGCGTGAGACCCGCACCATCAATTCGGTAACTGTCGGCGGTGAGATTTCGATCATCCCATGGCGGGCTGTTACGATTGGCATGAAAGAAATCCTGTCTGCAGCGGAGCTACATTTTTATTGCAATCGGATCTGGCAGAGCTCTGTCGTTCGTAGAGTCTTGCATGGCCCTGTTACCAGTGACTGCCCCGCTTCACTTCTCCAAACGCACCCTGCCGCCTCACTAACCGTTGCGGAATATGTAGCTGAGCCTCCTGATATTCGTCTTCGTTGAATAGAACTGGAAACATACTTCTGGAGCACATCACATTTAACCATAGCGTCTCTTAATATATTATACTCGGCTCAAATGGCCCTGGAAACGCTACAGTAAAACTAGATACAGTCTAAGAGTACCGTACCAATGAAATTGAATTTCGAACAGGAACGAATCCTGGCAGTCGTCGCCCACCCAGATGATGCCGAATTATTATGTGCCGGTACACTGACGCGTGCACAACAGGCAGGCGCCGTGATTGGAATCTGCGTGCTCTGTCAGGGAGATAAAGGACAACCAGACCCTCCTCTGGATAATCTGGTAGAAGTGAGACAACTGGAAATGCAGTCTGCAGCGAAAATTGTCAGTGCGGAACTGTTTTTTGGAGAGCAACCGGATGGTGGCCTCTTTGACAGTCTTGAATTACGCAGGAAACTGACCGAGATCATGCGTCAGTTTTCACCGACACTTGTCCTGGCCCATTCTCAGTCGGATTATCATGCCGACCATCGGGCGGCTTCGGTGATCACAGAAGCTGCGACATGGTTCAGCGCATCAGCGGGTAACAAAACTGCTTCACCTGCTCTGGCCAAACCACCTGTACTATGGTGGATGGATACGGTCAACATGACCTCGTTTGCCCCCCATTTTTACCTCAACATCAGTGATTTTGTCGAAACGAAAATATTGATGTTAAACTGCCATCAGAGTCAGCTGCAACGAGGAAAGGATTCCAGCTTCTCTCCCTTGCAGGAACTGATGCTTCAGCAATGCAGTACACGTGGCGCTCAATCTGGCGTGAAAGCTGCCGAAGCTTTTCAGACGCATACTGCCTGGAAACGCTGCGCCGCCTGGTAAGGCTGTCAAATTAATCCAAACTGTCGTGCTTCTTCCTCATGTCTGGGTCCACAATATAGAAATCCAGCTGTCACCCTGCCATTGCTGGAAGCGAGGCGGCGTTTACCGTTTTTCTCCAGACCCATTTGCCGGGAAACGGAAGAAGGTTCTCGCGTCATCTGCCAATGTTTTGATTTTGCGCGATGCTGAATCATAGCGGGATGACCTGTAACACTGGTGTATTTTTTCCTGCAGGCATAAAGAGAGGCTACAAATTCGCTGAGTGCGTTACCAATTCCGATTCCCTGAAAATCGGGAAGACATACAGTACGATGTTCGCGAAATGATGAAGATTGTCGGTGTGGAAAATGAATGACAGCCGTGAAAGCAGCCGGCTGCCCATCCACTAAAGCCAGAAAACAATTCGCTGATTTTTGAATGGTAGAATCTAAATAGTGATGTTTGCGGAATATTTTCCAGGCATCTCGATGCACGTTAATAATTTGGAGTGTAACGGGTGGTCGCGATTGCCTTTCAGACCTCCATTGAAATTCGCTGGTCGCAGGCAAATAAATCCAGTCTGGATTTAACCATTCGATAATATCAAAATGACAACTGACGGCGACAAACTTCTGTTTTCTTTTTCTAACAGCCCTGGCAATGGCGCAACTTCCGACTTTTGCAACAGTCCGATCAACAACAGAAGTAAATTCATCGATAACAACGGTTTTTGATTGTTCTGCAAGTGCCCTTGCCATTGTCACTCGAAACTGCTCTCCATTTGACAATGCATTGAAAGGTCTTAACCAGCCGGGAGGCGAGGAAAATCCAACCGATGAGAGTAATGACGTAATCTCTTTTATTCCCATTTCCTCTGGGAACGAATCAATAATACTTTTCTGCTTGTACCAGTTAAATTCACTGATAATTTCGTTCTTGAAACATTCCCTGGCGATGGTGGTTTTACCACATCCTGAGGGACCGACGATCAGACCTATATTCCACTCATTCTTTTCGATCGGCAAATCGACTGTCCATTGTTGTCTGCTGGTTGTTTCAGCAGACATTCCAAACATGCCTTCCAGTTGGATGACTCGGGGACTGCGAATGACCCGCGTTTTCTTTACGAGATCCAGGCGCGGCATTGTATTCCCTCTTTCTTGAATCGTTTTAATAAAGCAACCTGCCCCGCTTCATCTTCACAGTCAATCAGGATTCTGTATGTGTCCACCAGCACTGGGGTCTGATCTTCAGCCTCATACACTTCCTGGAATTCCAGATTTTCACGCTTCAGGGAATCCAGTAAATCTCGTACTTCTTCAGATTCTGTCGAAATGCTTCCGATTAGCCGTTCCAGCGCCAGCTGATCGGTTCTGGCCATGGAAGTCACGACATCAAAGGTCGCCAGTATCTTGTCGGCTTCTTTTTTAGTGACATTCAAAATCAGGCAGGGCACTTTTTCATCTTCGGCTATATCAGCCCGTAAATGTCCATCGATCAGTTCAAAAGTTCCATTCTTACAGTCACGTACCAGACATGCGGAAGCAAATCCGACTTCATTCAAAATCGCACGTAATGCCGTTTCCTGTGATTCTGTATGCTCACGCCAGTTATTGGCATTTCTTTTTAATAGAGATGCCTTGATGCGTCTGAAACTGCTGATTCGATCTTTCAATTAACTCTCCCACTCTGATTAATGAACTCTACAAGCAATCCAGACATCGGTTAGTTCCATTTCGCTGTCGAATCTGATCTTTATGAAAGTCTCCTTTAAATACAGGTCCGCCACACCTGGCGCATGTGGAAATAAGCTCATGTTTTTCCAGGACAGAACTCACACACAGATCCGGAAATTCTGCTTCCACCATTTTTGCTGCTAAAACATGTGTCTGCGCTTCTCGGTCGAGTCGTTTGACAGGCCGTGCTCCGTTAACTTTTGAAAGATAAACAATGAATTGAGGCATCTGTTTCTCCCTTTAGAAATCCGCATTAAAAAGACTTAAATCAATACACGTTTTGTATTCTAAAAGGAGAATCTCAGTTTTCTTGGGGTGCATTCAGGCAGCAGTGATCACAACGAACCAACCGGTTAAATTACGGCAACAATTCCACTTCATATTCTGTGTTGGTATCGATTGTCTGATCGACTTGTGTTGGCTGATTCTTCAACGCTTCCCAGATCATGTAACCGCCCGCTGGCACTCCGATTCCCGTTGTGATCAATCCCGCTCCCAATGCGAGTTTCGCAAGTGAACCCATCACGCTGCCCTGCTGCTGTTGTGGTTGCAGGTACTGGTGTATCACGCTGTTATCGTCGCCAATGTGCATGTCTTCGCCCTCTGGACGATTGTTGTCGGTAATCTCCTTGCCAAGAAGTTTTTCGCGGGTTGCCATTGTCAGGGAATTCACGTTATTGAACCTCGCTGCCGATTGCCTCAGCCCCTCCGCTCTCTCCCCCACTTTCACCGCCCACAGTTTCTGCGCTAGCTTCTCCTTCCAGTTCAGATCCTCCACCATCGTTACTGCTCCGTGATTGCACGAACTCACCGAACGTTCCACCTTGAAACGCCCGGTCCAGTTCGCTGTTTTCCAAGATCATGGCATTATGAGCCTCTGTACTCTGCCTGATCAGCTCGTCCAATGGGTCAGTCATTAGCTTGCCTGAGAAGGACCACCGGGAGTTGTTTTGCTGGCGACTTCACGAATACCAACGGCTTCGTCCAGGGTCACCATGCGTTTGTTTTCGAGGTAGTCATAATCAACCACCTTCTGAACGGTCACGAAGTTGTTCTGCGCGACAGTCCCGGTCTGCATCAGTTGCGTCAGCATGTGATTGGCAACATTGTCGGATAAATCCACAGCCATCTCCTTCTCACTTTCTCCCTCAATGGGGATCTCAACATCTAAAACATCATCGCCGTCTGGCATTACTTTGCCTCACTTTGTTTAACGGCCTTAAAACGAAGCTTGATAGGATCACCAAGCGGGTACGTTTGTTTTGCGACTGGTTCACCGTCTGCACCTACAATCCAGACAGGAATCTGCGTCTTATTCAGTTTGTCTATCTCGACCCTGAGTTTGTTCAATTCCCCCTGCAGGGCTGTCAGATCGGTTGTGTCCGCTGGTGGTGCTTCCGGTGTTTCCTCAACAATCAACGGCTCGCACTCACACTGGGGAAGCCTGCCGTAGATCTGGATCAACTGCCGCCGAATCAGCACGCCATCCGTGTAAATCGTGTTCTGGTAGTCATGCCCGCTGATAATGCCCACCACCTGACCATTCACCAGAATCGGCCCGCCTGAGTCACCCTTGGCTACCACCTTAGAGAAATATCGCCCGCGGCGTGTCACTCGGATCTTGGCCCGCAGTGATCGCAGGTTATAAACCCCGTTTGAATAGCCATAAGCGACCGCATCAACTCCATGTACAGGATAGGCTTCTGCCACCTTAAAGCATTTCGTGGCCTTGATGCTCTGGGTTTCGATGATTGCGTAATCGACGTTGCTTGCGTACTGCTTGTGAACGACGCGAGCGCCCCACCACTGGCCGTTATAGCCGATGTGGATGGTTTTAGCCTGGTTGACGTTGTGAGCTGCTGTGAGGAAGACAGAACGGCTCTCGATGTCTCCCACATAGGCACACGCCCCGATCCCGATCAACTGCCGACATCCACCATTGGGAGTGCATTCGGTTTCAGTCGTCCTGATCGCCAGCGCCTGCGCCTGCACAACGGAAGTTATCATCAACACAAATAGAATTGTGAGTGTTTTTACCATTTCAGATACCGATCCCAGAACAAAAGCCAGTAGTGCCAGGGGTTGTTTGGAACCTTCCCCTCAGCCCAATTAAATGCCGCCACACCAAATAACCGCACACGACGGTAGTAAATGTTTGCCATGAACTTCCCCAGATCACAGCGTCTCAAATTCCGATACAGTTGACCGTCTGCCAGTTCCCGATCTTTCTTACATCCACCCCGCTGATAGGCGAAATCATGCCAGTGGCAGGCAGGTCGGATATCAACGCCTCCCCACTGGTCCGGTGAGTAGCTGCAACCGTTTGAGATGAAGTAATCAGGAGGCTCTGGACCTTCCATCAGCTCTACCAGTGCTTCTGGCAAATCAGCTGTTGCAAGCTTTATCATGGGCTATCTCCAAACACACGGTCCTCAATGCGGCTGATCCGCCTTTCATGCGAGTTCACCATTTCGATCAACAGTTCTTTATTCGCATCCAGTTTTTCATCAATTTCTATCAGTTGATGACTGTGCTCAATTAACGTTTTCGCTGTCCAGGTAATCGCGCCCACGCCACCCGCAACAATGGGCGAAAAAATGCAGGCTATAACCCAGGCGGGAATGAAAATCCCTTTTCGATTTGACTCTGCCATGATAATCCCGCGAAAACATATATTTCTGTTGTCAGAAACCATGATTTTCATGAAAGGCACGAGTGACACAACAGAGACAGGCAATAAAAAAACACCTGCCGTTGCTCAGAACGACAGGTGTTTAAATTGCATCGGATACTATATTCCGACTCTCATAATTAAGTTATCAGTCAGTCAAACAGATCCAGCGGAAATTCGCTGATAGAAAGTTGTTTGTTTTTGACTTCCTGTAATCTTCTCCAGCCTCTGGTAACCAGAGATTCCCGCAACTTGACTTCTTCGGAATCCAGTTCCCGTTTATCAAAAGGCCCATCTACAGTAATCGGCTCAAAGCCATTGTCGACAATGAACTGAGCCAGAACGGGATTGCAGCGTACATGGTGCTCAGGCTGCGCCTGCAATTCCTCTGCATGTACTTCACCAATAACGTAGCGGAGATATAAACCGCTATCTTCGATATGTTCTACTTCTTCACCACATACCACGCAGAGATAGCCTTGGTCACACTTTGCCATAATTTTCCCTCACTTCGGCTTACCGAATGGAGTTATTGAATCTGTTCCTGATGTGAATTTTTCACCTGCCAGTTTATTTTAAACTGATCGAAATGATGAAGTGAGGGGTGATCAGGATGTTTTCAGATATTTCTTCAGGTTGGCAATTTCTTCCAGCAGAATTTTAAGAAACTCGGACGCCGCCTCTTTATTATCAGCCTCAACGATTTCTCTTACAGACTGCCTGACTTTTTGAGTCGGCGAGTAAAGATGCAGAACCATCTCACTTTCTGTGGAATGAATCACATTCAATGACATGTCATTCAGTTCCTGTTTTAATTCATTCTGGTCGAGCGGCTTGAACATGATTTTAGAGAAACCAAGTTCATTAGCCAGCTTGATTCTCTGAAGGTTTTTATCCTGGGGGTTTTTGTCAGGTCTGACGGCAGTCATCAGAATGAATTGCGGTGGCGCAACCGCACCGCTGTCTGAGTATCGCTCTACCTGTTGTGCCTGTTGAAATAAATCAACTCCATCCATGCCGCTCATGACCAGGTCTGTCAGTACGACATGAATTTCGTTATCCGTCTGGAGCAACTTGATGGCTTCGTATCCAGAAGAAGCAGTGATTGCAGTGAAGCCAATTTTTTCGACGAGTCGCGCATAATAATGGCAGGAATATCCAATATCGTCGACAATTAAAACTTTCATAGACAAACCCAAAGAATTGAAGAGTTGTATACAGTTTCATCTCTCAATAGCGTTGGCGTTTTGATCAGAAGGCTGTTTTCAACAAGTTGATTACTGTTTATATATAAATAATATTTAAATTCGACACTTTAAGGTTTTTAACTGCATACGTTTTAAAGATTTATCCCTCAACATAGAATCACTTTCGAACCTCGTTCCAGTTGACTTACGTTTGAAAAATGGACAGTTCATACAGATCGAAAACAGCCGAATACGCTAACTTCAGTGATAATAGCTCGATACTAAATCGCACTTAAATGTCTGAAATATAACAGACAACTAACTCCAGTCTTTCAGAAATTTTTTGGTCCAGTTTACCAATTATTCCAAGAAACACCTGATTTAAAATGCACGAATGTTTCAGAGATGTTTCTTTGATGGAATTGTTTATAACCAAATATCGACATGGTAAATAAGAATGATTCCAATCTCGCAATGTAACGGGATTCAGACCTCTAGGTGAAGAAAATTGGTTTAAACTTCGCGGTGCGATTGGCCTGACCAGAAATCCTGGGCATCTACGATGATATTGCTGCCAAATTTAAAGTAGGGAATTCTGGTTTCTTTCAAGAGTTCTTTGAAATTCTTCTCTGTCATTCCAAACAGCTGCGCCCAGATCTTACTGCTGAATTTTCCGGTTTGAGGAAATGCTCCAGGAGACTTTGCCAAATTAGCTACCAACTCGAATGCAAATCTATCAGACTCAATGTGCGTATTTGATTCCGTCATGAGATCAAACCCTACCAGTGATTTATCTCGTCTTTTACCAGATGCGAATGCGCGTACCTCTGACGCAAAACATATGCTTCAAAAGGTGAAAACGCGTTTCCTGAGAGTCAGGAATGACGCTTGGATTGGGTAGAATGACGCGATAAATATTTAGTGACACCTACAGCGGTCACTCCGCGGCTGCCCCCAGGCAGATATGGTATTGTGGCTTGAAACCACTCCCCGACAACGAGAATTATTGTACCAGCGATCCCTGAACAAAGCAATATACATGTTGTTTTTTTCTTGCTTCCTCAGAAACGATATTACACAGAATGAGACCTGTTTTATAGGTCTTTGTTGCATTTTTGTTGCACTTCAGGTTTACAAATCTCACCATCCTGTAAAAAGCTGATGCAACATTAAACTTCTCTTATATAATCGGCAGTTAATATTGGCAATCACGAACCTTCTGACCGGCCCGGGACTCACGATGGACTTTCAAAACGGTTTTAAAGCGGATTCCCATTTCTCACTGTCACGCCGCTCTTTCTTGAGCTCAGCCATTGCCACCACTCTTGGAATTCAGCCATACAACTTTAGCGCCGCTGAATCCCCGGTTACCTCGAAAGCACAAATCGCAATTACCTTTGATCTGGAAATGAGTCGCCAGTATCCGCGACGTGATATGCTGGAATGGGATTTTCAAAAGGGGAATCTGAATCAGGAAACAAAAGCCTATTCTTTAAAGGCAGCTGAAATTGCATCCGGACTGAATGGACTCGTTCATTACTTTTGTGTGGGACGAGTTCTGGAACAGGAAGATATCCAATGGTTGAAAACCATTTCCGAACTGGGCCACCCGATTGGCAATCATACTTATGACCATGTCAATGTCTGGGCAACAGATCCGGAGAAAACGCAATTTCGGTTTCAACGTTCGCCCTGGTTGTTGGGAGGAAAGTCTGCAGATCAGGTTATTCGTCAAAATATTCGCCTGACTACGGAAGCGATGAAACAACGACTGAACATTTCACCTGATGGTTTCCGGACCCCGGGGGGATCCAGTACCGCATTGGATGCTCGAGAAGACTTACAAAACATGCTCTTGGCGGAAGGCTTCTCCTGGGTCAGTTCCAAATATCCCAGCCATAAATACAGCTCTCCCGACACGGAACCGGACAACGACATTTATCAGTCGATCCTTACTGCACAGAAAGAAGCTCAACCCTATATTTATCCCTCTGGTCTGGTTGAAATTCCCATGAGCCCCATCAGTGATGTCGGCGCGTTTCGCACTAGTCACTGGAAATTGAAATATTTTCTGAAGTCGGTCGAACTCTGCATCCAACAAGCGATCGAGCAGGGCTCCGTCTTTGATTTCTTATGCCACCCCTCAATCATGTATGTCGAAGACCCTCATTTCGAGACAGTCAAATTAATTTGTAAACTGGTAAATCAGTCGGGAGGTCGGGCAGAGATAGTTGGTTTAAGTGACATCGCAAAAAGTGTGCCTCGAAAAACCTCTTGAAAACCCTCCATCAGTCAGACTGAGAAGAGTGAATTTCCCCCATTGATGACATCCATCGTTTCTCGCCTTTTCGGTAGCGACATATAAGTGGAGTGGCGATCCTGTTTCATTCTCCTTAGAATAAAAATCCTTCTGAATCCCGCTCGCCGTTCACGAAAGACGCCCCATGTCCAACCATAGTCAACCTGCTGTCGAAGAAGAACTGGTACCCGATGAAGTCATACCACACCAGTCCTTGCCGCCTCTGAAATATCGGGACCTGCCACCAGCAATCTCCTGGCGAAAAATGATCGGCCCCAGCATCATGCTGGCTGGATTATCACTGGGTTCGGGAGAATTCGTGCTCTGGCCCTATATCACATATAAAACGGGTTTCATTTTCTTTTGGGCGTGCCTGCTGGGAGTACTCACACAGTTTTTCATGAATATGGAAATCGAGCGCTGGACACTGGCAACGGGGGAAAGTGCGATCACCGGCTTCTGTCGACTGAATAAACACTGGGCCTGGATTATGCTGTTGTTAAATATTATTCCCTGGGCGTGGCCAGGCTGGGCTACCGGTGCTGGCACGATGCTCAGTTGGACTTTCTTCGGGCCTGAGACGATTGCCAGTGTTCAAATAGAGCCGACTCCGACTCAGTTCTCCCAGGATAAACTTCCTTTCCAAAAGATTGAGTACTCCACCGAAACGGGAGTTTTAAAATGGCGTGGAGACATGAGTGCCGACGAACGCGACATTCTCGGTGATGCATTTATCCAGAATCAAGTTCAAAATCATGCACCGGCCCTGTTTGAAAAAATCAACCAGGGACAAGATTTGCAGTATGAAGCAAAGCACAGCACCTTCCTGGGAATAGGTGGCCTGTTACTGGTTGGTATTGTCTTAACGACTGGACCTGTCGTTTATAACACAGTAGAAAAAATTCAAATCTTCCTGGTAGGCATGATCTTTGTAATTGCAGTCATCCTGGGGATCTATCTGATAGAGCCCTATGCCATTACATCCATGATGAAAGGTGCCATCAATATTGGTCAGATGCCCGATGAAACGAGTGGATTGAATACGATGGCATTACTCGGAGCACTAGCCTTTGCCGGTGCCGGCGGTACGATGAATCTTGGTCAAAGTAATTTCATCAAAGATAAAGGTTATGGCATGGGTAAATATATCGGACGCATTACCAGTCCGATTACAGGGCAGGAGGAAGCAGTCAGTGAAGTTGGCTATCATTTCAAACATACCGCCGAAAACCAGACGCGTTGGCGTCAGTGGTGGCGGGCTGCCAATATTGAGCACTTTTTCAGTTTCTTTCTGACCTGCCTGGCATGCCTCGTTTTATTATCACTGATATCCTATTCGTTGTTCTATCAAGCCGACGGACAATTAAAAGAAGGCGTATCGCAGTTTGGAACAGGCCTTAACTTCATCTGGGGACAGGCTATTTTGCTGGAAGGCCGTCTCGGCAGCACTTTCAAATTGATGTTTCTGCTGATGGGAGCAGCCATTCTGCTGACAACCGAGCTGGGTGTACTTGATGCGACTGCCCGTATCTCAGCCGACATTCTGAAAGTCAATTATCTCAGAGACAATGCACTCTGGTCGCTGAGTAAATTATACTACTGCTTCCTCTGGGGCGAGATTCTGTTGGGTTCTGCAATATTACTATATGGTTCTGTCAATCCCCATTTCAAACAGCCTCTGTTTCTGATTGAAACCTCAGCCGCCATGAACGGGGGTGTGATGTTTTTATATTCGATGATACTGCTCTATATGAATTCAAAGATTCTCAGTCGCAGCATCAGTACCAGCCCACTTCGATTTGTAGCAATGGTATGGGCTGCAGCCTTCTTTGGATACTTCAGTCTTCAGGCGTTTCGTGTGCAGATTATTCCCTATTTTTCTTCGCTCTTTTAATTTTTGTTTTTATTCCCAGGTAAGTTTCAGGCCCTATTCATGCTGTTCTTAATTCTTCAATGTTGCCGAAACCAGCTTTCAGCTTTACATCTTACTCATTGTTGTCTGTTACTTTTGTGGTTGTTATTCAATCCACAGGTAATTTCATCAACGAGTGCCGCCATCTGGTATGTGGATAATCAAGCGGGTAGCGACAATCATGATGGTACTTCACAGTCAACGGCGGTCGCTACAATTTCCAGAGCAATCTCGTTAGCCGGGACCAGTGATACATTGGAACTCACAAATACGGGAATTCCCTACCGGGAATCCATGCTGTTCCGCAATCTGGGCGGGCGGCCTGATCGCTCCTTTGCCATCGAAGGTAATGGGGCCGTATTATCTGGATTGAAAGCCATCGATGGATCCAAATGGGAAAATGTCAAAGAAGACCTCTATGTATTCCCTCTTGCTAAAACTCCCTATGGGAATCCATTTCTGGTCTCTCAAGGCAAACGCATACCTCAAGCGAAAAGCCTGGCTCTGCTCCAGACCGGTCAGCACTACTGGGACCGCAACGGAAACAAAATCTATTTTCAATGCGCTGTCGGCAAACAACCGGCTGACTATGAGCTGGAAGCAACATTACGCGTCAGTGGTTTTACACTGACCAGCGCCAGTTATATTGTCTGTCGCAATCTGTCAGCTGAATTTTTCTCAAATGATGGATTCAATATCCATGGCGATTGCCGTGGCGTTCGGCTTGAGAATGTGATCGCCCGACACAACGGCGATGATGGAATTTCGATCCACGAGTCCGGCGGATTGATTGTGCAACATGCTTATGTCCATGACAACTTTTTTGGTATCCAGGACGTGAACGCTTCGCGATCGGTTTACAACGGTGTACTCGCTGAGAGAAATCAGATTGGCGTCAGCCTGGTCGGCGGCTATCACTCGCTTGTTGACTGCCAGATTAGAGACAGTATTCAGAAAGAAATCGATATTGCCGGATCAAACCCCGGACACCTGATTGGAGCTGAACACAATCCTCTCTGCAGGACCATTTTATTTGCACAGAATTTATCTCTCTTTGGAAAGGGAAATCTGGCGGGGTTGACCATTCGAAAAGGTGCAACCGCAATCATAGAACGTTCGGTCATTTCCGACTCGCAGACGGGTCTGGTCGTTGATAGTACCAGCCAGTGCCATATGACACAGACGGCAATTATCGATTGCAATACAACTCTGGAATCCACCTCCCAGGACGTCTATTTTAATTACAACTATTATACCCCTGGTCAGATCAGCTGGCAGAATACCATCTTTCAAACAAGGCAGTTTCCTGATTACGTAGCGACATCAAAAGAAGACACAAATTCTAACGTCGGCCCCTTGAGAGCAGCACCCGATGGAATTGTTGAGTTACCATCTACGAAAACTGGTATTCAAACGAAATTGAAACCCGGTCCATCGGGTCCCTTTACATCCACTTTCTCAGCAATCAAACGATAATAGTCTTCACTCGCCATTCGATTTCGAACTATTTCCAGAAGCAAAAAACTTCGAATATCCAGGACGAGTCAGGTCCCGATTCTGCCAAAATCGGCTCGCACCTGCTATTTTGTAATGAGTTCGACTTACATTGCGGAGTCTATCGAAAAGGGATTGCCTCAATTTAGGCGATTTTACATAATACAGGCGATCTGGCGAGGGCTGTCAACTATCAGCCCCGTCAACATTTACGTTACACGAAAAACAGCATCGGACTCTGATCCGTTTAGGTAAATCGTCTGGAAGTTCCTCTGATCGAAAGAAATAGACATGTCCATATACAATGATAATTCTGAAACAATCGGCCGAACTCCGCTGGTGAAAATCCATCACCTGACTGAAGGACTTAAGGCAACGGTACTGGCAAAAGTGGAAGGACGAAATCCCGCTTACAGTGTGAAATGCCGAATCGGCGCCAATATGATCTGGGAAGCAGAAAAAAGTGGACAGTTGAAACCGGGCATGCAGGTTGTTGAGCCAACCAGTGGCAATACCGGAATTGCACTTGCCTTTGTTTGTGCAGCACGGGGATATCAGTTAACTCTCACCATGCCGGACTCCATGTCTGTGGAGCGTCGTCTGATGCTGAAAGGCTTTGGTGCGAATCTGGTTCTTACTCCTGGTGCGGATGGAATGAAAGGTGCCATTCAGAAAGCGGAGGAACTGGCAGCCAGCCCTGAGTTTTTTATGCCACAGCAATTTGAAAATCCAGCCAACCCGGAAATTCACTTTAAAACAACTGGTCCAGAAATCCTGAAAGATACCGAAGGGAAGATCGATTACTTCGTTGCCGGAGTCGGGACAGGGGGAACGATCACCGGCGTCTCCCGGTACCTGAAACAGGATCAGGGATTGAACCTGAAGTCTGTGGCTGTAGAACCGACCAGCAGTCCAGTCCTCTCAGGCGGAGAACCAGGCAAACATAAAATTCAGGGAATCGGAGCTGGTTTCATTCCCGGCAATTGTGATACATCACTGATTGATGAAGTGATTCAGGTCACGGATGATGAAGCATTTGAGATGGCAGGTAAAATTGCCCGCCGCGAGGGAATCACTTGTGGAATCAGTTGTGGTGCCGCGATGCATGCCGCTTTAGAGATCGCCCGGCGCCCGGAAGCAGAAGGCAAAACGATTGTCGTCATTTTACCTGACTCCGGGGAACGTTATTTGTCCACCTCACTGTTTGATGATGCTCGCTGATCGCGCTTGCAGCTACAAGTCATTAGAAAATAATCAGTTCCGGGCAGTATTTCAGTACAGACCTGCTGTACAAAGATCTTTACGTCCTGTTCTCCTGCCCGAACGGTAGCCACCAGCGGTCAGCGGCTGTATTCTTCTATAAAACAGAAATTACACGGAACCCTCAGACTGGACCGGTGTCTTTCGGAACAGCACACCAGCCAGTAGTAGTTACGGGAATCCCTTCAGATATTCACACAGATTTGGACAGTTAACCATGCGTTTTGAAACCAAGTGCGTACATACCGGCGTTGATAAAGACAGCACCTTTAACAGTTGTACAACTCCCATCTATACCTCATCGACTTTTTACTGGGACAGCCTTGAAAGTCATAAGGGGTTCGATTACACCCGAAG